>CAZWFC010000005.1:0-47499 GCA_964632965.1 uncultured Rhodocyclaceae bacterium | reverse complement strand
CAGCACCGCGATGCTGGCGTTGCGCATGATCTGATATTCCTTGTCGGTCAGCGTCTGCGCCGGGGCGACGGTGATCGAGTCACCGGTGTGCACGCCCATCGGGTCGAGGTTCTCGATGGAGCAGACGATGATGCAGTTGTCCTTGTGGTCGCGGACCACTTCCATCTCGTACTCTTTCCAGCCGAGCAGGGACTCTTCGATCAGCAGTTCCTTGGTCGGCGAGGCTTCAAGGCCGCGCTTGCAGATCTCGATGAATTCTTCCTGGTTGTAGGCGATGCCGCCGCCGCTGCCGCCCATGGTGAAGGACGGGCGGATGATGGACGGGAAGCCGAGCACCACCTGCACCTGCAACGCCTCTTCCATGCTGTGGGCAATGGCGGAACGCGCCGAACCGAGGCCGATCTTGGTCATGGCCTGCTTGAACTTCTCGCGGTCCTCGGCCTTGTCGATGGCTTCCTTCGAGGCGCCGATCATTTCGACGCCGTACTTTTCCAGCACGCCGTGCTTGGCGAGGTCGAGCGCGCAGTTCAGCGCCGTCTGGCCGCCCATGGTCGGCAAGAGGGCGTCGGGGCGCTCCTTGGCGATGATGTTCTCCAGCACCTGCCAGGTGATCGGCTCGATGTAGGTGACGTCGGCCATGTTCGGATCGGTCATGATCGTGGCCGGGTTCGAATTGACCAGGATGACCTTGTAGCCTTCGTCGCGCAGGGCCTTGCAGGCCTGGGCGCCGGAATAGTCGAACTCGCAGGCCTGACCGATGATGATCGGACCGGCGCCGATGATGAGGATGCTGTGGATGTCGGTGCGCTTAGCCATGGGCCGCCTTGTTCTTATGTGCGTCGACCTGCCTGATGAAGCGATCGAACAGGTAGGACACGTCGTGCGGACCGGGGCTCGCCTCGGGGTGGCCCTGGAAGCAGAAGGCCGGCCGGTCGGTCCAGGCCAGCCCTTGCAGGCTGCCGTCGAACAGCGAGACGTGGGTGACCTTGACGTTCGCCGGCAGCGTGGCCGGATCAACGGCGAAGCCGTGGTTCTGGCTGGTGATCAGCACCTGGCCGGTTTCGAGGTCCTTGACCGGATGGTTGGCGCCGTGGTGGCCGAACTTCATCTTCAGCGTCTTGCCGCCGCCGGCCAGGCCCATGAGCTGATGACCAAGACAGATGCCGAAGGTCGGCAATTTGCGGTCGAGGAATTCGTGGATCGCGGCAATCGCGTAGTCGCACGGCTCCGGATCGCCGGGACCGTTCGACAGGAAGATGCCGTCGGGATTGAGCGCCAGCACCTCGGCGGCCGGGGTCTGCGCCGGCACGACGGTGAGGCGGCAGCCGCGCTCGGCCAGCATGCGCAGGATGTTGCGCTTGACGCCGAAGTCGTAGGCGACGACATGGTATTTCGGATGATTCTGCGGCAGGTAGCCCATGCCGAGCTTCCATTCGCCCTCGTGCCAGTCGTAGGGCTCTTCGACCGACACGACCTTGGCGAGGTCCATGCCGGCCAGGCCGGGGAAGGCGCGCGCCTGGGCGATGGCCGCATCGGCATCCAGTTTGTCGCCGGCCATCAGGCAACCGGCCTGGGCGCCCTTTTCGCGCAGGATGCGCGTCAGCTTGCGCGTGTCGATGTCGGCGATGGCGACGACGTTCTCGGCCTTGAGATAGGCATCGAGCGTCTGTTCGCTGCGGAAGTTCGAAGCAACGAGCGGCAGGTCGCGAATGACGAGGCCGGCGGCAAAGACTTTCGGCGCTTCGCAGTCTTCGCGATTGATGCCGGTGTTGCCGATGTGGGGATAAGTCAGGGTGACGATCTGGCGGCAATAGGAAGGATCGGTGAGGATTTCCTGATAGCCGGTCATGGCGGTGTTGAACACCACTTCGCCGACGCTGGCACCGGGGGCGCCGATGCCCTTGCCCCGGAACACCGTCCCGTCTGCAAGTGCAAGAATGGCGGGCGGAAACTGAGGCACGGTAGGGCTCCTGAACAAGGTATTGCTGCGACTGCAGTCAAACCCGGCAATTATACCCGATCAGCGCAGCCCAAGCACGTCCTGCATGTCGAACAAACCGGAAGTCCTGCTGCGCATGAAGCGCGCGGCGCGCAGCGAGCCCTGCGCGTAAGGCATGCGACTGGCCGACTTGTGGGTGATTTCGATGCGCTCGCCGGTGCCGGCGAACAGCACTGTATGGTCGCCGACGATGTCGCCGCCGCGCACGGTGGCGAAGCCGATCTGCGTCGCCGGCCGTTCGCCGGTGTGGCCTTCGCGACCATAGACGGCGCATTCCTCCAGACTGCGGCCGAGCGCCGCCGCCACCACCTCGCCCATGCGCAGCGCGGTGCCGGACGGCGCATCGACCTTGTGGCGGTGGTGCGCCTCGATGACTTCGACGTCGTAGCCCTCATTGAGGATGCGCGCCGCCACGTCGAGCAGCTTGAACACGGCATTGACGCCGACGGCCATGTTGGGCGCGAAAACGATGGGGATGTCGCGCGAAATATCCTGAATGGCGAGCTTCTGCTCGGTGGTGAAACCCGTAGTGCCGATTACCGCATGGACGCCGTGCTTGCGGCAGATTTCGAGGTGCCGCAGGGTGCCTTCGGGCCGGGTGAAGTCGATCAGGCAGTGCGCGCGAGCCAAGGCCGTGTCGATGTCGTCGGTGACGGCCACGCCGCACGGCGAACCGGCGAATTCGCCGGCATCCTTGCCCAGCAGCGGGCTGCCCGGCATTTCGAGGGCAGCGGCCAGTTCGGCATCCGGCGCCGCCAGAACGGCCTCTATCAGGGTGCGGCCCATGCGGCCGCCGGCGCCGGCAATGGCGAATCGAATCTTGTCCATGACGAAAACCTTGGTTGCTTACTGGGCTGCGGATGCGGCGGCGGTTTCCGGCGTCGCTTCCGCTTTCTTTTCTTCGGGCTTTGCGCTCTCGGGAGCCTTGATCTCGATCACGCGCGCCGCCGGTCTTGCCGGCGCCGCGGCAGCGGCCGCAGGATCCTCGCCGACGACATCGCCGCCGACGCGTACGAGCTTGTTTTCCTCGAAGAAGACGACGAATCGGCGTTGCTGGACTTCGCCGCTGCCCGGCTGCAGGCGATAGACGTAGTCCCAGCGGTCGGCGTGGAAAATATCGGTCAGCAAGGGCGTGCCGAGGATGAAGCGTACCTGATCCTTGGTCAATCCCGGCTTGAGCTGGGCCACCATCTCCTGGGTCACCATGTTTCCCTGGCGCACGTCGATGCGGTAGGGGTGCAGGTAGGGCGTAATGTCCAGCGCCTTGGAAACACCGGACATATCGGGCATGTCGGGCATGCTCGAACAAGCGGCAAACAGGGGAACGACGACGAGAGAGAAAGGCTTCTTCATTTATCCGGATTTGGCCGGGGCCTGCGAGACAGGCGCCGCAGTAATTTTCAAACGAGCGAGAACACTATATCATAAGCCGATCAACCCTTTGCCCTGCCCATGTCCAGCACCGAAGACCTGAAAAACACCGGCCTCAAGGCGACCCTGCCGCGGCTGAAGATCCTCGAACTGTTCCAGAAGGTCCAGATCGAGTCCGGCATACGTCACATGACGGCCGAGGATGTCTATCGGCACATGCTCGCCGCCGGCAAGGACATCGGTCTGGCCACGGTCTACCGTGTCCTGACCCAGTTCGAACAGGCCGGCCTGCTGGTGCGCCACCATTTCGAGACCGGCAAAGCGGTGTTCGAACTCAACGAAGGCAAGCACCACGACCATCTGGTCTGCATGCAGTGCGGCAAGGTCGAGGAGTTCTACGACCCCGAGATCGAAAAGCGCCAGACCAAGATCGCGCGCGAACGCGGCTTCGCCGTCGCCGAACACGCCCTCTATCTGTACGCCGACTGTCTCAAGGACGACTGTCCGAACAAGAAAAACCGCGGCTGAGACGGCCGCGCCCGGGAATTCAGAGCCCGAGCATTTCCCGCGCGTGCTCGCGCGTGGTGTCGGTGATGCGCACTCCCCCCAGCATGCGGGCGATTTCGTCGACGCGGCCGGCTGCATCCAGCGGCGTGACGCGGGACAGCGTCGCGCCGGCCCGGGTTTCCTTGGCGATGGTCCATTGCCAGTCGGCCTGGGCCGCGACCTGCGGCAAATGGGTGACGCACAGCACCTGGCGCTCGCGCCCGAGCTGCTTGAGCAGCCGGCCGACGATTTCCGCCACGCCGCCGCCGATGCCGACATCCACTTCGTCGAAAACCAGCGTCGCCGCATCGGCCGCCTGGCTGGCGATGACCTGGATCGCCAGGCCGATGCGCGACAGCTCACCGCCCGAGGCGGTTTTCGCCAGCGGCCGCAAGGGCTGGCCGGCATTGGCCGAGACCATGAATTCGACGCTTTCCATACCGCCGGCGGCCGGTTCCGCCAGGGGTTCGAGCGCGATGTCGAAACGCCCGCCCGCCATCGCCAGTTCCTGCATGGAGTCGGTGACGGCCTGCGACAATTCGGCAGCCGCCTTCTTCCGCGCGGCGGTCAGCTTCTTCGCCTGCGCGCGATAGACCTCCAGCGCCGCGGCCTCGCGCTGCGCCAGGGCCGCCGGATCGGCCGACAGGCGCAATTCGTCGAGGCGGACGCGCATGCCGTCCAGCGTCGCCGGCAGTTCCTCGGGCGCGACGCGATGCTTGCGGGCCGCCGCCATGACGGCTTCGATGCGCGCGTCGAGTTCGGCCAGGCGTCCGGGATCGAGTTCCAGCCGTTCGCGATAGCGGGCCAGCGCATGCACGGCCTCGGATAGCTGGATGCGCGCTCCGTCCAGCAACTCGACGGGTTCCTTGAGCGCTTCGTCGTGATCGACGAGATGGTCGAGGCGCGAAGCCGCCTGGCCGACCAGGCTGCCGGCGGCGTTTTCGGCGTCGTCGAGCAACGCCAGGGCGCTCTCCACGCCTTCGATCAGGCTCACCGCATGCGACAGGCGCCGGTGCTCGGCATTCTCCTCGTCCCAGCCGGCCGCATCGAAGGCCAGCGTTTCGAGTTCGCGCACCTGGAATTCGAGCATCTCGCGCTCGCGCGTCGCCGCCTCGACATCGCGCGCGGCATGCTCGCGCGCCTCGCGCAAGGCGCGCCACGCCTGAAAGAGACCGACCAGGGAGCGGGCCGTCTCGACCTGCCCGGCGCGCGCATCGAGCAGGCGCCGCTGCGCATCGGGCTTGAGCAGGGAAAGGTGGGCATGCTGGCCGTGAATATCGGCGAGGAAGGCAGCCACTTCGCGCAGCTGGCCGGCCGTCGCCGGCATGCCGTTCAGGTAGGCGCGCGAACGGCCGCCGGCGTCGACCACGCGGCGCGCGAGCAGGCCGTCCTCGGCGGCAAAATCGTTGGCGCGCAGCCAGGCGTCGAGCGGGCTGCCGGCTGCGGCGTCGAACTCCGCCGTGATCTCGGCGCGCTCGCAACCGGCGCGCACGACGCCCGCATCGGCTCGTTCGCCGAGCACCAGCGACAGGGCATCGACGAGGATGGATTTGCCGGCGCCGGTCTCGCCGGTCAGCACGCCGAAGCCCGCGCCGAACTCCAGTTCGAGCGTGTCGACGATGACGAAATCGCGGATGAAGAGGCGGCGCAGCATCTAGCCTCCCGACGGGCCGCCCCGAGGGAGGCGGCGCCCCCCGGTGGGGGGCAGCAAACATATGTGAGCGTGGGGGGCCATTAGTGTTTTGGCGTGGCGCTCCAGTGCAGCTTTTCGCGCAGCATGGCGAAATAGCTGTAGCCGGGCGGGTGCAGCAGGGTGATGAAATGCGCCGAGCGGGCGATGCTCACGCAGTCGCCGGCTCGGGCGTCGAAGCGGGCCTGGCCATCGAAATGGACGCGCGCATCGTGCGGCGGGACCAGCGTCAGGTTCACGCGGCTCCGGTCGCTGATGGTGATCGGCCGATACGACAGCGCATGCGGACAGAGCGGCACGACGGCAATGCCCTCGACGGAGGGCTGGAGGATCGGCCCGTTGGCCGACAGCGCATAGGCGGTGGAACCGGTCGGCGTGGCGACGATCATGCCGTCGGCGCGCAGCACGTAGAGGAAGTCGCCATCGACCTCGACCTGCATCTCGATCATGCGGCCGATGTCGCCCTTGTTGACCACCACGTCGTTCAGGGCCAGCGTCTGGAACACCCGCAGACCGCCGCGCAGCACTTCGATATCGAGCAGGAAGCGCTGCTCGGCCTTGAAGCGGCCTTCGAGCAGCAGCGCCATGCCGGCGAGCATGTCCTGGCGCGCGATGTCGGTCATGAAGCCCAGCCGGCCCTGATTCACGCCGACCAGCGGCACATCGTGCTCGGCCAGACGGCGTGCGGAATTCAGCATGGTGCCGTCGCCGCCGAGGATGATCGCCACGTCGGCGCCGGCGCCGATGGTCTCGTAGCTCGCCACCTCGAAGCCGTCCGCCCCGACCGAAGCGGCGGTGCCCTCCTCGACCAGCACGCGGATGCCGTGCTCGCGCAGAAACGCGGACAGTGCGTGCAAGGACTCCGCGACGTCGGGACTGCGATACTTCCCGATCAGCGCTGCCGTGCGGATTTGCTTGCCATATTCAGTCATGGGCGGGATTAAACCATAAACGGCGGCGGCTTTTTCCGGGGTGAATATTGACTACAATGGCGCGCATGCTAGACAAGCGCTCCCAGACCCTGCTCAAGACCCTGATCGAGCACTACATCGCCGACGGCCAGCCCGTCGGGTCGCGCACGCTCTCGAAACACTCGGGCCTTGAGCTCTCGCCGGCGACGATACGCAACGTCATGTCCGATCTCGAAGAGATGGGCTTCATCGCCAGCCCCCACACCTCGGCCGGCCGGATTCCGACGCCGCGCGGCTACCGCCTTTTCGTCGACACGCTGCTGACGGTGCGCCCGCTGGCCCAGCAGGATCTCTCCGAAATCAAGGAAGCCATCCAGCCGGACCAGCCGCTGCGCGTCCTGAATCACGCCTCGCACCTGCTCTCCGAACTGACTCACTTCGCCGGCGTGGTGATCTCGCCGCGCCGCCAGCAGCCGCGCATCCGCCAGATCGAGTTCGTCAGCCTGGCCGAGCGGCGCATCCTGCTGATCATCGTCACCGCCGACGGCGAGGTGCAGAACCGCATCCTGTTCACGCAACGCGCCTACACGCCGTCCGAACTCGTCGAAGCGGCCAACTACCTCAACCAGAACTGTCTCGGATTCGATTTCGAGCAGATCCGCCACCGCCTGCACGACGAACTGCGCCAGCTCTCCAGCGACATGTCCGAACTGATGGCCGCCGCGCTCGACGTCAGCAGCCAGGCGGCTTCGGACACCTCCGCGCAGTACGTGGTCAGCGGCGAGAAGAACCTTCTCGACGTGGACGACCTCTCGTCCAACATGACACGGCTGCGCCAGCTGTTTGCGCTGTTCGAGCAGAAGACCTCCCTGGCCCAGCTGCTGGAACTGTCCAACCGCGCCGACGGCGTGCAGGTGTTCATCGGCGGCGAATCCGGCATCGCCTCGCTCGACGAATGCAGCGTCGTCGCCGCACCCTACGAGGTCGATGGCCAGCTGGTCGGCACCATCGGCGTCGTCGGCCCCACACGCATGGCCTACGAACGCGTCATCCCCATCGTCGACATCACCGCCAAGCTGCTCTCCAGCGCGCTCTCGGCGCCATGAGCAAGACCGCGATCCTGCTGGTCAACCTGGGCACTCCGGATGCCCCGACCGCCCCGGCGCTGCGCCGCTACCTCGCCGAATTCCTCGGCGACCGCCGCGTCGTCGACCTGCCGCGCTGGCTGTGGTGGCCCATCCTTTACGGCATCATCCTGACCACGCGGCCGGCGAAGTCGGCCGAGAAATACGCCAAGGTGTGGACGGCGGAAGGCTCGCCCCTGCGCGTGCATACCGAACGCCAGGCCAGACTGCTGCGCGGCCTGCTCGGCGCCACGGGCGACAAGGACACCCTGGTGGCGGCCGCCATGCGCTACGGCCAGCCGTCCGTCGCCGCCGTCCTCGACCGGTTGATGGCGCAAGGAACCGAACGCGTCGTCGTGCTGCCGCTCTACCCGCAATACGCCGGCAGCACCACCGCCAGCGTCTACGATGCGGTCGATGCTTGGCGCGCCCGCCATCCACGGGCGGTGGAGTTCATCGACATCCGCGACTATCCCGAGCACCCCGCCTATATCGCCGCCCTGGCCGCCAGCGTACGCGAACATTGGCAGACGCGCGGCCGCCCGGACAAGCTGGTGATGAGCTTCCACGGCATACCGAAGCGCGCCGTCGACAAAGGCGATCCCTACGCCGACCAGTGCCGGCGTACCGCCGCGCTGCTCGCCGCCGCGCTCGACCTGGGTCCCGACGCCTGGCAGCTGACCTTCCAGTCGCGCTTCGGCCGTGCCGAGTGGTTGCAGCCCTACACCCAGCCGACGCTCGAACAGCTGGCGCGCGACGGCGTCAGGCGCGTCGACGTCGTCTGCCCCGGCTTCGTCGCCGACTGCCTGGAAACTCTGGAAGAAATCGCCATGGAATGCCGCGAGGCGTTTCTCGCCAACGGCGGCGCGGAGTTCGACTACATCCCCTGCGTCAATGAGCGCCCAGACTGGATCGAAGCCCTAGCCGCCATAGCAAGGGAACGTCTCGACGCTTGAATTCCGCGCCGGCAGCAAAATATCAGCATTATCTGATACTTGGAGTCCGACATGGCCGATTCACTGATCGTCGTCTGCCCGCACTGCAACGCCCCCAACCGCCTGCCCGCCGCACGCCTCGCCGACGGCGGCACCTGCGGCAAATGCCGCCAGGCGCTGTTCGTCCGGGCACCGCTGACATTGACGGCGCAGACTTTCGACACTCAGGTCGGCCGTTCCGACCTGCCGGTGATCGTCGACTTCTGGGCGCCCTGGTGCGGCCCCTGCCGCATGATGGCCCCGGCTTTCGAGCAGGCGGCGCGCGAACTCGAACCGGCCTGCCGCCTGGCCAAACTGGACACCGAAGCGGAACCGGCACTGGCCGCCCGCTACGGCATCCGCAGCATCCCGACCCTGGTTGCTTTCAGCAAAGGCCGCGAGATCGCCCGCCAGTCGGGCGCCGTGGACGCCGGCTCGCTGGTGCGATGGATCAGAAATACCTTGAGGTAGACGCCCTAGCCCATTGTTTTGAATCCAAACTTCACGAAAAGAAAAATACATAGACGCAACAATGACTTAACTCGCCACCGAAATTGCCGATACCGATCTGAGCGGCGCGATTCCAGCGCCGGACCATAGGGATACGGATCATGAAGATAGCCAGCGCGGCGGTGGCGTTGAAGGGGCAGTATTTCCTGGCGATCCGCCATGAAGAAAGCGCGAACCTGCGCGCCTGGGCGGGAAAGGAGCGACCGGACTTCGAAGGCACGCAGAACGGCCGCCCCGCCGTTGCCGCCCCCGCTCCCGTGCAAATCTCCGCGGCAGGCCAATCGGCCCAGTCGGCCGAAGCCGATGCCATCGAACGAGCCGGCGATGCCGCCGATAACGATCCGTTCATCCAGTTGATCAAGGCGATGGTCGAATGGATGACCGGCAAGACGGTCCGGATTTTCGATGCCAGCCGGGTGCAGGCGGACCCCGTCCCGGCGAGCGGGGAATCCGCGCCCCAACAACCGCCCGCCGCGCAAACCCGGGCGGCACAGCCGGCCCGGAGCGCCGGTTTCGGCATTGAGTACGACTACCACGCCGTACACGAGGAAACCGAGCAGACCGACTTTTCCGCACAGGGCACGGTCAAGACCGCCGACGGACGGGAAATCGCCTTCCAGCTCGATATCTCCATGGCGCGCCACTACCGGGAAGAAACGAACATCAACTTCCGCGCCGGCGACGCCGTGCGCAAGGATCCGCTGGTCATCAACTTTGCCGGCACCGCCGCACAACTGTCCAGCCAGAAGTTCCGTTTCGATCTCGATGCCGACGGCCTGACCGAGGAGGTGCCGATGCTGGGCAGCGGCAGCGGCTACCTGGCGTTCGACCTCAACCTCAACGGCAAGATCGATTCGGGTGCGGAACTCTTCGGCCCGGCCAGCGGGTCCGGATTTGCCGATCTCGCCAAATACGACGAGGACGGCAACGGCTGGATCGACGAAAACGATGCCGCCTTCCAGAAGCTCAAGGTCTGGACGCCGGACGCAACGGGAACCGGCACGCTGGCGAGCCTGAAGGACCGCAACGTCGGCGCGCTCTATCTCGGCTACGCGAAAACCGCCTTCGAACTGCGCGGGGCGGACAACCGGGACCTTGGCGCCGTACGCGACAGCGGGGTCTTCCTGACCGAAGCGGGAACGGCCGGCAGCCTCCAGGAAATCGATTTGACGGTATAAACCCCGCTTCGTCCATGCCTTTTTGGAGGCGGATTCGGATAAACTGGGCCAGTTAATCAGTAACGGAGCTTTGTTTATGCCGCGCTTCTCCGACATGAAGATTTGGGTACGCCTGACCGCCGCCATCTGGGTCATGCTTCTCATCGCCTGGACCAGCATGATCTTCTGGGAAAGCTCGGTTAACCGACAGACCGCCATCGATCAGGCGCGCTCGTTCTCCCTGTCCATGCACGAGGCCACGCTGGCCGGCCTCACCGGCATGATGATCACCGGCACCGTCGGCCAGCGCGACATCTTTCTCGACCAGATCAAGCAGCTTTCGATCATCCGCGACCTCAAGGTGATCCGCGGCGAAGGCGTCATCAAGACTTTCGGTCCCGGCAACGCCAAGGACGAGGTCAAGACCGACGAAATCGAGCAGCAGGTCCTGACCACCGGCAAGGAATACAGCGACGTCCAGTCCGATGCCAAAGGCGAATTCCTGCGCGTCGTGCGCCCCGCCCTGGCCCAGAAGAACTACCTCGGCAAGGACTGCCTGATGTGCCACCAGGTGCCGGAACAAACGGTGCTCGGCGTCGTCAGCATGAAAATCTCCCTGAACCACGTCAACGAAGCGGTCTCGGCGCAGCGCATCAAATCCCTGCTGGCGGCATTCCTCGTCAGCCTGCCGTTGCTGGCCTTCATCTGGGTATTCATCCGCAATGTCGTCACCATCCCGCTCGAACACATGGTGGCCGGCCTGCGCGACATCGCCAGCGGCGAGGGCGACCTGACGCGCCGCCTCGAAGTCGACGGCAAGGACGAAATCGGCCAGGCCTCCTCCGTCTTCAACGACATGATGGTCAAGTTCTCCGACCTGGTGCGCCATGTCGGGGAATCGGCGGGCCAGGTTTCCGCCGCCGCGCACGACCTCTCCGAGAGCGCCAACACAGTCAACGAAGGTTCGCACCGCCAGGACCAGATGTCGTCCACCGCCGCCGACGCCGTCGAACAGGTCGTTTCCAGCATCTCGAACATCGCCCACAGCACCGAGCGCGTGCATGCGCAATCGCGGGAAAGCGAGCGCCGTTCCGCCGAAGGCAACCAGAGCCTTTCCAAGCTGATCGGCGAAGTCGGCATGGTCGAGGCGACCGTCAAGCAGATCGCCGATTCGGTCACGCAGTTCGTCACCAGCACGGCGGCCATCACCAACATGACCCGCGAGGTCAAGGACATCGCCGACCAGACCAACCTGCTGGCACTGAATGCGGCCATCGAAGCGGCGCGTGCCGGCGAGCAGGGCCGCGGCTTTGCCGTCGTCGCCGACGAAGTCCGCAAGCTGGCGGAAAAGTCCTCGGCCTCGGCCAGCGAAATCGACACCATCACGCGCAGCCTGTCCCAGCAGTCCGATGCCGTCAGCCATGCCATCGAGAACGGTCTGGCCCATATCGCATCGAGCCAGAAGTCCGTCGAGACGGTCGCCGAAGTACTGGCCGCCGCCAGCAATTCGGTCACGGAAGTCGGCTCCGGTCTCGACACGATTGCCGCCGCCACCGAGCAGCAGCGCCGCGTCTTCACCGACGTGGCGACCAACATCGAGGCCATCGCCGCCATGGCCCGCGAAAACAGCCAGGCCGTCGAACAGACTTCCGCCTCGGCCCATCAGCTCGAAAACCTGGCCAACAACCTGCAGAACGCCGTCGGCCGCTTCAAGACCTGAACCGCGCCATGAACGCCTGCCGCCCCCCGGCGGCAGGCGGCGTTTTTCGCAACATCCCCTCTTGAAAGTCGACAATCCGGCCCCATGATGGGCAAGGCTTATCGACCAGGGACGCCTTCATGCAAGACCAGACACCAGAATCCTTGCCCCAGCCCGAGCCGGGGATCACCATCAACGCAACCGCCGACGAGGCGACCGCGCAGCCCGAAACCATGCCCAGCACGGAAGAGTTGCTCAAGACTGCCGAACTCAAGGCAGCCGAGCATCACGATGCCTGGCTGCGCGCCAAGGCCGAGACGGAAAACGTCCGCCGCCGCGCCCAGGACGACATCGCCAAGGCCGGAAAATTCGCCAGCGAACGCTTCGCCGCCGAGCTGCTGGCGGTCAAGGACAGCCTCGAAGCGGCACTGGCGAACGACAACCAGAGCGCCGAAGCCCTCAAGTCCGGCGTCGAACTGACCCTGAAACAGCTGGTATCGGCGTTCGAGAAGTCCAGTCTCGTCGAGATGAACCCGCTCGACGAAAAGTTCGACCCCCACAAGCACCAAGCCATCAGCCAGATCGAAGCCGAAGGCGAGCCGAACCGCGTCATCAACGTGCTCCAGAAGGGCTATGCCCTCCATGAGCGGGTGATCCGGCCGGCGCTGGTTGTCGTCTCCAAAGCCAGGAACGTTTGAAGACACTTGAACTGGCGGCGAATAGCCCCATTTCCAGAACAGCTTAGTTACTTCCCGAATTCAGCAAAGGACACCACTATGGGCAAGATCATCGGCATCGACCTCGGCACCACCAACAGTTGCGTCGCCATCATGGAGGGCGGCAAGCCCAAGGTCATCGAAAACTCCGAAGGCGCGCGCACCACGCCGTCCATCGTCGCCTACGCCGACGACGGCGAAATCCTGTGCGGCGCCTCCGCCAAGCGCCAGGCCGTCACCAACGCCAAGAACACGCTCTACGCCGTCAAACGCCTGATCGGCCGCCGCTTCGAAGAGAAGGAAGTGCAGAAGGACATCGACCTGATGCCCTTCTCCATCGTCAAGGCCGACAACGGCGACGCCTGGGTCGCCGTGCGCGACAAGAAGATGGCACCGCCGCAGGTTTCCGCCGAAGTGCTGCGCAAGATGAAGAAGACCGCCGAAGACTACCTCGGCGAGGAAGTCACCGAAGCCGTCATCACCGTGCCGGCCTACTTCAACGACAGCCAGCGCCAGGCCACCAAGGACGCCGGGCGCATCGCCGGCCTCGAAGTCAAGCGCATCATCAACGAGCCGACCGCGGCCGCCATCTCCTTTGGCCTCGACAAGCAGGAAGGCGACCGCAAGATCGCCGTGTTCGACCTCGGCGGCGGCACCTTCGACATCTCGATCATCGACATCGCCGAAATCGACGGCGAACACCAGTTCGAGGTGCTGTCCACCAACGGCGACACCTTCCTCGGCGGCGAAGACTTCGACCAGCGCGTCATCGACTACATCGTCACCGAATTCAAGAAGGAACAGGGCGTCGACCTCAAGAACGACGTGCTGGCCCTCCAGCGCCTGAAGGAAGCGGCCGAGAAGGCCAAGATCGAGCTGTCCTCCAACCAGCAGACCGAAATCAACCTGCCCTACATCACGGCGGACGCCTCCGGCCCGAAGCACCTGGCGATGAAGATCACCCGCGCCAAGTTCGAGTCGCTGGTCGACGAGCTGATTGAGCGCTGCGTCGCCCCCTGCCGCATGGCCATCAAGGATGCCGGCGTCAAGGTCGAGGAAATCGCCGACGTCATTCTCGTCGGCGGCATGACGCGCATGCCCAAGGTGCAGGAGAAGGTCAAGGAAGTGTTCGGCAAGGAACCGCGACGCGACGTGAACCCCGACGAGGCCGTCGCCATCGGCGCCTCCATCCAGGGCGGCGTGCTGCAGGGCGAAGTCAAGGACGTGCTGCTGCTCGACGTTACCCCGCTCAGCTTGGGTATCGAGACGCTGGGCGGCGTCATGACCAAGCTGATCCAGAAGAACACCACCATCCCAACCAAGACCAGCCAGGTGTTCTCCACCGCCGACGACAACCAGTCGGCCGTGACCATCCACGTGCTGCAGGGCGAACGCGAAATGGCCGCCGGCAACAAGAGCCTCGGCCAGTTCAATCTCTCCGACATTCCGCCCTCGCCGCGCGGCATGCCGCAGATCGAGGTGACTTTCGACATCGACGCCAACGGCATCCTGCACGTTTCCGCCAAGGACAAAGGCACCGGCAAGGAAAACAAGATCACCATCAAGGCCAACTCCGGCCTTAACGAGGACGAGATCCAGCGCATGGTGCGCGACGCCGAAGTCCATGCCGAGGAAGACCGCAAGGCGCATGAACTCATCGACACGCGCAACCAGTGCGACGCCCTGGTGCACTCCGTGAAGAAGGCGCTCTCCGAACACGGCGACAAGATCGAGGCCGAGGAAAAAGGCAAGATCGAAGCCGCCATCAAGGAAGCCGAGGAAGCCATCAAGAGCGGCGACAAGGCCGCCATCGAGGCCAAGTCCGAGGCGCTGGCCACCGTGTCGCAGAAACTCGGCGAGAAGATCTACGCCCAGACCCAACAGGAAGCCGGCGCCGCCGGTGCCCAAGAGGGCGCGCAGACCGGCGGTGAGGCGAAGAAGGACGAAGCCGACGTCGTCGATGCCGAGTTTACCGAGGTCAAGGACAAGAAGGGTTGAACCGGACGCACAGGTAACGGAGCGCGCCGTTTTGACTGGCCGGGTTCAAGCGGGTGCAACACGCCCCTTGACTCGGCCTTTGCACTGAGCAGCTGGGTCACGAACACATGACTAAAAGAGATTATTACGAGGTTCTCGGCATCAACCGCGATGCTCCTGCGGAAGAGATCAAGAAGGCCTACCGCAAGTTGGCCATGAAGCACCATCCGGACCGCAATCCGGACAACCCCAAGGCCGAGGAGCATTTCAAGGAAGCCAAGGAGGCCTACGAAATCCTGTCGGACGCCAAGAAGCGGGCGGCCTACGACCAGTTCGGCCATGCCGGCGTCGATCAGTCGGCGGGCGGCCAGGGCTTCAACGGCGCCGCCGGCATGGGCGGCTTCGCCGATGCCTTCTCCGACATCTTCGGCGACATCTTCGGCAACCAGCGCGGTGGCGGCGGCGGTGGCCGCTCGAACGTCTATCGCGGCGCCGACCTGCGCTACAACCTCGAAATCTCGCTCGAAGAAGCCGCGCGCGGCACCGAAACCCGCATCCGCATCCCGACCATGGCCGAGTGCGAACCCTGCAAGGGCTCGGGCGCCAAGAAGGGCACGGAACCCAAGGTCTGCCCGACCTGCGGCGGCCACGGCCAGGTGCGCATGCAGCAGGGTTTCTTCTCGATCCAGCAAACCTGCCCGAAATGCCACGGCACCGGACGTTTCATCGCCGAACCCTGCACCGCGTGCCACGGCGCCGGCCGCATCAAGCAACACAAGACACTCTCGGTGAAAATCCCCTCAGGAATCGACGAGGGCGATCGCATTCGGCTGTCCGGCGAAGGCGAACCGGGCGTCAACGGCGGCCCGCCGGGCGATCTCTACGTGCAGATCCACCTCAAGGCACACGGCGTTTTCCAGCGCGACCACGACGACCTGCATTGCGAAATGCCGGTCAGCTTCACCGTCGCCGCGCTCGGCGGCGAGATCGAGATTCCCACCCTCGACGGCGTCGCCCGCCTCAAGGTGCCCGCCGAAACCCAGACCGGCAAGGTCTTCCGCCTGCGCGGCAAGGGCATCAAGGGCGTCCGCTCCATCGGCCACGGCGACCTGCTGTGCCATGTCGTCATCGAAACGCCGGTCGCCCTCACCGATCGGCAACGGGAACTGCTGCGCGAATTCGAGGAAATCAGCCAGGGCAACGCCGAACGGCACAACCCGCGCGCCAAGGGCTGGATGGACCGGGTGCGCGATTTCTTCGCGGGATAAGGAGATTGCCGGGACTCGCCCCGGCAACCCTGCCTAATTGTCGAAACGAACGACGCGCGGCGTCGCCGGCGCTTCCGGCTGCACCGCGGTACTGCCGTCGACGATCCGTTCGAGCCCGGCGATATCGGCCGTGTAATAGCGCATCGCGGCCTCGGCGCTGTGCTTGGTCAGCAGACCCATGCGCGTGAAGTCGGCCAGGATGCGGCTCGCCGTCTCCACCGTGATGCCGAGCATGGCGCCGATATCCTCAAGACTGAAGCGGTGGATCCGCTCGGTATGGCCTTCGCGCAGCCGCAGCAGCAGCCGCGCCATGCGCTCGCGCGCCTGGGCCGTGCCGCCGGCGAGCTCCGACAGCCAGGTTTCCGCCTCGCGCAGGGCGTGTTGCGACTTTTCCAGCAGGCGGCGCTGGAGCGTCGGGTTGGCTTCTATCATGCGGCGAAAATTGGCCACCGGAATGCGGCAGGCCACCACGTCGCCGACCGCTATCGCCGTGTGCTCGAACGAGTCTGAGAACACGGCTTCCATCCCCGCCACGTCGCTGCGCTTGATGATGCGGACGATGCGCTGCGCGCCGGAACTGGAATACTTGACGAGTTTGACGATGCCGGCGCGTATGCAGTAGACGCCGTCGGCGGGCGCATCCATGTTGAAGACGATGCCGCCCGACGGGATCGCCAGATCGTCGATCCAGGTATGGAAGTCGGCCAGCTCGTCCACGGTCACATCGGAGCAGACCATCACTTCGCGCAAGGCACAGGCGCCGCAATTGCTGCGCCCCCGTCGCTTCTGCTCCGGAATCGGGTGTTTCGGCCCGCGCCTGTCGTCTCTTGCGTCCATCCGCTATCCCCTGCGCCAGGTGGTGCCCTGCGGCGAGTCTTCGAGCACGATGCCGGCCGCCTTCAATTCGTCGCGGATGCGGTCGGACTCGGCGAAGTTCTTCGCCTTCTTGGCCGCCACGCGGGCGGCGATGAGCGCCTCAATTTCCGTGACGGCCAGGCCGCCATCGGCGGCGGGCGCCGCCTGGAGGAATTCGACCGGATCGCGCTGCAGCAGGCCGAGCACGCCGGCGAGTCCGCGCAGTTGCGCCGCCAGCCTCGGGTCCCGCGTACGGTTGAGGTCGTTGGCCATGTCGAAGAGCACGGCGACCGCTTCGGACGTACCGAAGTCGTCGTTCATCGCATCGCGGAAATGGCAGGCGTAGCCCTCGTCCCAATCGATGGCCGCACCCGAGTCGTGGAAGCCCTTCAGCGCGGTATAGAGCCGCATCAAGGCCTGGCGGGCGTCGTCGAGATGCGCGTCGGAGTAGTTCAGCGGGCTGCGATAATGGGCGCGCAGGATGAAGAAGCGCACGACTTCGGCATCGTATTGCTTCAGCACCTCGCGGATGGTGAAGAAGTTGCCGAGCGATTTCGACATCTTTTCGTCATCGACGCGGACGAAGCCGTTGTGCATCCAGTAATTGACGAAGGTCTTGCTGTGCGCGCCCTCGGACTGGGCGATCTCGTTCTCGTGGTGCGGGAACTGCAGGTCCTGGCCGCCGCCGTGGATGTCGAAATGCGGGCCGAGCAGGTCGGAACTCATGGCCGAGCATTCGATATGCCAGCCGGGGCGCCCCGGCCCCCACGGCGAATCCCACTTGACCTCGGCCGGCTCGTCTTCCCGTGCGTGCTTCCAGAGCACGAAATCGAGCGGATCGTGCTTGGCCTCCATGACATCGACGCGCTCGCCGGCGCGCAGGTCTTCGAGCGACTTGCCGGAAAGCTTGCCGTAGCCGGGGAACTTGCGTACCGGGTAGCAGATGTCGTTGTTACCGGCGGCATAGGCCAGCCCGTTGTTTTCGAGTGCGCCAATGATGTCGAGCATCTGCGGCACATACTCCGTGGCGCGCGGCTCGCGGTCCGGACGCAGCACACCGAGCGCCGCCGCGTCCTCGTTCATGGCGGCGATGAAGCGGTCCGTCAGCGTGCGGATCGATTCGCCATTTTCGGCAGCGCGGCGGATGATCTTGTCGTCGATGTCGGTAATGTTCCGCACGTAGGTGAGCTGGAAGCCGCTCGCCCGCAGCCAGCGGGCCACCATATCGAACACCACCATCACGCGGGCATGGCCGAGATGACAATAATCGTAGACGGTCATGCCGCAAACATACATACGGACGCGGCCGGGTTCGATCGGAACGAATTCCTGTTTCTCGCGCTTGAGGGAGTTGTAAATCGTCAGCATGCCGGACACCGGGGGTCGAACGCGCGAAATACGCGCTAAAGCGGGGTGTTTTCATCCCTTTGCAGGAGGCGGGTGTTATTGTGGATGGGAGTGCCTTCTTGGTAGAATCAGAAGGTGAATCCGAACCCGTACAGACAAGTATAACATGGCCCCTAACCGCTTCTCTCCCGCACGTTCGCTTGTCTTCGCCGCCTGCGTTGCCGCCGTTCTGGCCCTTCCCGCCAGAGCCGACAGCATCCAGGATATCGGCAAGCTTCTCAGGCAGGGCCAACAGGCCCAGGCGCTCGAACAAGTCGACAAGTACCTGTCCAGCAAGCCCAAGGACGCCCAGGGCCGTTTCCTCAAGGGCCTGATCCTGGCGGAAATGAACAAGCCGAACGATGCCATCACGGTATTCACCAAGCTGACCGAGGATTACCCGGAACTGCCTGAGCCCTACAACAATCTGGCGGTGATCTACGCCCAGCAGAAGCAGTACGACAAGGCCAAGCAGGCGCTGGAGATGGCCATCCGCACCCATCCGTCCTACGCCACGGCGCACGAGAACCTCGGCGACATTTACGCCCGGCTCGCCAGTCAGGCCTACGACAAGGCCTTGCAGCTCGACTCATCCAACTCCAGCGCGCAGACCAAGCTGTCGACGATCAAGGACCTGATCAGCGTCAACGCTCGCCCGGGGCCGGGCCGCGGCAAGCCGCCGGTGGTTGTCGCCGCCGCCGTCGAAGCCAAACCCGTTGAAGCGAAGCCGGCCGAGGTCAAGCCGGTCGAACCGCCCAAGCCCGTCGAGTCCAAGCCGGTCGAAGTCAAACCCGTCGAACCCAAGGTCGTCGCCGTCGCACCGGTCGCGACTCCGCCGGTGGCCGCGCCGGCCAAACCGGCCGAGCCGGCCAAGCCCGCCGCCGACGCCGTGGCCGAAGTCACCCGCTCGCTCGACGGCTGGCTCGCGTCCTGGTCGAAGAAGGACGTCAAGGGCTACCTCGCGCACTATGCCCGCGACTTCCAGACGCCCGGCGGCGAAAGCCGCGCGGCCTGGGAAGCCGAACGCACCAAGCGCATCGCCAAGCCGGGCGCCATCCAGGTCAGCTACGAAAACCTGCGCGTGAGCATCGATGGCGACACCGCTACCGCCAAGTTCCGCCAGCACTACAAGGCCGCGGCGCTCAAGACCGGAACCAACAAGGTGGTGGTGCTGATCCGCCGCGACGGCCGCTGGCTGATCCAGCAAGAGAAGATCGGCAGCTGATGGCGGCCAGCAACATCTTCCGCCGGTCCGCGCTCGCCGCGCTTTTCGCCTTCTCACTCCCCTTCGCCGCATCGGCCTTCGCCGCCGGCGAGGCGCGCTATTCGGATTCCGGCCCCGAACCCCAGCTCGCCCGCGTCTTCGATGCGATCGAGCACAACAAGTGGGAAGCCGCCCTCGATGAAACCGATGCGCTGCTCAAGGCCTACCCGAAATTCCGTCTCGGCCACCTGATTCGCGGCGACCTGCTGCTGGCGCGTACCCGCCCGCTCACCACCTTCGGCCAGGGCGGCGGCGCCGCGTCGCGCGACAAGGTCGCCGACCTGCGCGAGGAAGCCCTGGCGCGCCTGCGCGCCTACCAGGCCAAGCCCACCGCCAACTACGTGCCGCGCTACCTGCTGCAATTGCGCGCCGACCAGAAATACGCCGTCGTCGTCGATACGCAGAAGGCCAGGCTCTACCTCTACCAGAACGACAACGGCACGCCGCGCTTCGTCGCCGACTACTACGTCACCCACGGCAAGCTCGGCACCGAGAAGCTCAAGGAAGGTGACAAGAAGACGCCCATCGGCGTCTATCACGTCACCGCCAGCCTGCCGCGCCAGAAGCTCGGCGACTTCTACGGCAGCGGCGCCTTCCCGATCAGCTATCCCAACGAATGGGACAAGAAGATGGGCCGCAACGGCCACGGCATCTGGCTGCACGGCACGCCTTCCGACACCTTCTCGCGTCCGCCCAAGGCTTCCGACGGCTGCGTCGTGCTCGCCAACCAGGACCTCGACGAGATCTCGAAAAACTTCCAGGTCGGCCTGAC
Organism: uncultured Rhodocyclaceae bacterium; assembly: GCA_964632965.1. Taxonomy (GTDB): domain Bacteria; phylum Pseudomonadota; class Gammaproteobacteria; order Burkholderiales; family Rhodocyclaceae; genus Nitricoxidireducens. The sequence goes on along the minus strand of CAZWFC010000005.1, from coordinate 27,280 downwards.
GCCCGTCATCATCAGCAACAGCATCGAGTGGCTGTCGCTCGACGACTGGCAGGCCGAACGCAAGTCGCTGCTCGGCATGATCGACGAATGGCGCCGCGACTGGGAAAGCACCGACATCGACCGCTACGGCCGCCACTACTCGGCCAAGTTCCAATCCGACGGCCAGAACCAGGGCCAGTGGATCGAGCACAAGCGCAAGGTCAATGCCGGCAAGAGCTGGATCAAGGTCGCCACGCAGAACATCAGCATGTTCCGCAACCCCGGCAAGGAAGAATACGTCGTCGTCACCTTCGAGCAGGACTACAAGAGCAGCAACCTGTCGAACGTGATGAAGAAGCGCCAGTACTGGATCAAGGAAGACGGGCGCTGGAAGATCGTCTATGAGGGCGCGGGCTAGTGCCCGCCGTTGCCCCTGGGGTACTGATTCAGCCTGCCTCTCGCCATTTCTTTCCCTGGAGTATCCCGATGAAGAAAGCCCTCGCCTTCCTGTTCGCGTGCGCGCTCGCCCTGCCCGCCCTCGCGGCCAACCCCCAGGTCGAACTGAAGACCAGCATGGGCACCCTGACCATAGAGCTCTATCCGGAGAAGGCGCCGAAAAGCGTCGAGAACTTCCTCCAGTACGTCAAGGACGGCTTCTACAACGGCGTCGTGTTCCACCGCGTCATCGACGGCTTCATGGTCCAGACCGGCGGCTTCGAACCCGGCATGAAGGAAAAGTCGACGCGCGCGCCGATCCAGAACGAAGCCAAGAACGGCCTGAAGAACGAGCCCGGCACGCTCGCCATGGCGCGCACGCGCGAACCGCATTCGGCCAGCGCCCAGTTCTTCATCAACCTCGTCAACAACGACCGGCTCGACTTCCCCTCCTTCGACGGCTGGGGCTACGCCGTCTTCGGCAAGGTGACGCAGGGCTTCGACATCGTGCAGAAAATCGGCAAGGTGCCGACCGGCAACGCCGGCTTCCACCAGAACGTACCGACCACCCCCGTCATCATCGAATCGGCGAAACTGCTGCCGGAAAAGAAATAGGACCTCCACCATGATCAAGCTGCACACCAACCACGGCGTCATCACCCTCGAACTCGATGCCGAGAAAGCGCCCAAGACCGTCGCCAACTTCATCGCCTACGCCGAAGCCGGCCATTACGACAACACCGTCTTCCACCGCGTCATCAAGGGCTTCATGATCCAGGGCGGCGGCTTCGAACCCGGCATGAAGCAGAAGCCGACCAAGGACGCCGTCGAGAACGAAGCCAAGCAGGCGTTCGAGGGCGGCCTCAAGAACGAACCCGGCACCGTCGCCATGGCGCGCACCTCCGACCCGCACTCGGCCACCGCGCAGTTCTTCATCAACGTCGCCGACAACGGCTTCCTCGACTATCCCGGCCAGGACGGCTGGGGCTACTGCGTCTTCGGCCGCGTCACCGAGGGCATGGACGTCGTCGACAAGATCAAGGCCGTCAAGACCGGCCGCAGCGGCTTCCACCAGGACGTTCCGGTCGAGGACGTGGTGATCGAGCGCGCCGAAGTTTGCTGACGCAACGGAAATACGCCGGGCCGCCCCAAGTGTTTCCGGCCCCCTCGGGGGGAGAACGCCGCGAAGCGGCGTTTTGGGGGGGGACCTTGTTCGTTTCCGACATCCATCTGCATCCGTCGCGACCGGAGACGGCGCGCCTGTTCGGCGCCTTCCTCTCCGGTCCCGCGACCACCGCCCAGGCCCTCTACATCCTCGGCGACCTCTTCGACGCCTGGGCCGGCGACGACGACCGCAAAGACCCGTTCAACGCCGGCATCTGCGCCGCGCTGAAAACCCTGTCGCAGGGCGGCACGCGGATTTTCTTCCTGCCCGGCAACCGCGACTTCCTCATTGGCAGCGACTTCGCCGCCGCTACCGGCATCGCGCTGATCGCCGACGAGACCGTGGCCGACATCGGCGGCATTCCGACGCTGCTGCTGCACGGCGACACGCTGTGCACCGACGACCGGGAATACCAGACCTTCCGCGGTCAGGTGCGATCTTCCGCCTGGCAGCAGTCCTTCCTTGCCAAACCGCTCGCCGTCCGCAAGGCCGAGGTCGCCGCCCTGCGCGAACGCAGCGAAGCGGGCAAGCGCATCAAGCCGACGGCACTGATGGACACCAACGCCGCCGCCGTGCAGGACGCTTTCGCCCGCCACCGCGTCGCACGCATCATCCACGGCCACACCCACCGCCAGGCGCGCCACGTCGATCCCGGCGGCGAGCGCTGGGTACTGCCCGACTGGAATCCCGGTGGCGACGCGCTGGCCTGCGACGACGCCGGCTGCCGCTGGCTGGCGTTTCCGTCACAATGAAAACGAAGTTTCGGCGCAGGCTGACGTGAGCGCAGCGAACGTCAAGCAACCGCAGGTTGCGGCCGGAGGCAACGATCCGCTGCACCTGCTGCGCACCGTCTTCGGCTACAACAGTTTCCGCGGCGCGCAGGAAGAGATCGTCGGCCATGTGAACGCCGGCGGCGACGCCCTGGTGCTGATGCCCACCGGCGGCGGCAAGTCCCTGTGCTACCAGTTGCCCTCCCTGCTGCGCCCCGGCGTCGGCATCGTCGTCTCGCCGCTGATCGCGCTGATGCAGGACCAGGTCGACGCCCTGCTGCAGGCCGGCGTGCGCGCCGCCTTCCTCAATTCCTCGCAGGACTACGCCACCGCGTCGGAGACCGAGAAACGCCTGCTGCGCGGCGAACTCGACCTGCTCTACGTCGCCCCGGAGCGCCTGCTGACCGAGCGCTTCCTCGGCCAGCTCGAACACCTGCGCAGCGAGAAACGCATCGCGCTGTTCGCCATCGACGAAGCGCACTGCGTCTCGCAATGGGGCCACGACTTCCGGCCCGAGTACATCCAGCTCTCTATCCTGCACGAGCGCTTCCCCGACGTACCGCGCATCGCGCTCACCGCCACCGCCGACGAATTGACGCGCCAGGAAATCGTCCGCCGTCTGGGTCTCGACGCGGCGCGCATCTTCGTCGCCAGCTTCGACCGCCCCAACATCCGCTACACCGTCGTCGAGCGCGACAACCCGCGCAAGCAACTGCTCGACTTCCTCGCCGACCATCGCGGCAATGCCGGCATCGTCTATTGCCTGTCGCGCAAGAAGGTCGACGAAACCGCGCTCTGGCTGCGCGGCCAGGGCATCGCCGCCCTTGCCTATCACGCCGGGCTGGACGCCGGCACGCGCCGCGAGCACCAGCAGCGTTTCGTCCGCGACGAGGCCGTCGTCATGGTCGCCACCATCGCCTTCGGCATGGGCATCGACAAACCCGACGTGCGCTTCGTCGCCCACCTCGACCTGCCCAAGAGCCTCGAAGCCTACTACCAGGAAACCGGCCGCGCCGGCCGCGACGGCGAGCCCGCGGAAGCCTGGTTGACCTACGGCCTCAACGACGTCGTCATCCACGCACAACGCATCGAGGAATCCGTTGCGCCGGACGAACAAAAACGCATCGAGCGCCAGAAGCTCAACGCCATGCTCGCCTACTGCGAAGCCGCCGGCTGCCGGCGCACGGTGCTGCTCAACTACTTCGGCGAAACGCAGGAAGCCTGCAACAACTGCGACACCTGCCAGACGCCGCCCGAACTCTGGGACGGCAGCGTGGCGACGCAGAAGTTCATGTCCGCCGCGCTGCGCACCGGCCAGCGCTTCGGCGCCGGCCACCTGATCGACATCCTGCGCGGCAAGCTCACCGACAAGGTCGCGCAGTTCAACCACGACCAACTGCCCACCTTCGGCATCGGCAGCGACATGGACGAGGCCACCTGGCGCGGCGTCGCCCGGCAACTGCTGGCCGGCGGCCTGCTCCACGCCGACGCCAACCAGTACGGCGCACTCAAGCTCACCGACGCCGCGCGCCCGGTGCTCAAGGGTGAAGCGACGCTGATGCTGCGCCGCCAGGTGGTGCGCAAGAAGACCGGCGCAACACGCAAGGCGCCGTCGGCCGTCTTTCCTGCCGGCGACCCCGGCCTGTTCGAGACCCTGCGTCAGTGGCGCTCCGCAACCGCCCGCGAACAGGGCGTGCCGGCCTACGTCATCCTGCACGACCGCAGCCTGCACGAACTCGCGGCGCGCCGGCCGCAGAACATGGACGAACTGCTCAACGTCGGCGGCATCGGCGAAGCCAAGGCGGTGCGCTACGGCGCCGCGCTGCTCGAACTGCTGGCCGCGGCGCCGGCGTGATCCGCCGCACCCGTTCCTGCCACCCAACCGGAGAACGATGATGAAAAATCCAGCCCGCCCGATTTTCCTCGTCTTCCTGCTGGCGCTGCTGCCGGCCGCAGCCCGGGCCCAGGCCTATCCCGCCAAGGATTTGCTGACGACCGGGACCACCATACTCGGCGAGCCGATACGCTACCCGACGACCGGCCCGGCCCGCGTCACCGCCAGCATCGTGACGATCGCCCCCGGCGCCGACACCGTCTTCCATCGCCACCCCGCACCGCTGGTCGCCTATGTCCTCACCGGCGAACTCACCGTCGATTACGGCAGCCACGGCCAGCGCGTCTACCGCAAGGGCGACGCCTTCGTCGAAGCCATGGACGTAACGCACCGCGGCATGAACCTCGGCACGGAAACCGTCAGCCTCCTCGCCATCTACATCGGCGCCGAAGGCACGGCCAACGTCGCGCTGGAGAAGTAAAGCAGCAAGTTCCCCGCGATCCGGCTCAGCCCACGGGCAACAGTTCTCTTCAAATAGAACCGGCGCTCCGCATGAAACTTCAGGCCGCTTCCGCGTGCAGCTTCACTCCCAGAGCATGCATCACCTTGAGGATGGTGGCAAAGCTGGGGTTGCCTTCGCCTGAAAGCGCCTTGTAGAGGCTCTCGCGCCCGAGTCCGGTTTCTTTCGCCAGCTCGGTCATGCCTTTGGCGCGGGCAACGACTCCGAGTGCATGGGCAATGAAGGCGGCATCGTCGCCCGCCTCCTCCAGACAGGCGTCGATATAGGCGACCATGTCTGCATCGGTCTTGAGGTGCAGGGCGGAATCCCAGCGCGTCGTCCTGAGTTTGCTCATCGTTCTTCCTTCACAGCTGCCGCGCCAGTTGCAGCGCGGTCTTGATGTCCTTGGCCTGGGTCGTTTTATCGCCACCGGCCAGCAGGATCACGATCTCCATGCCACGTTCGACGAAATACACCCGGTAGCCCGGCCCCACATGAATGCGCATTTCCGAAACGCCTTCGCCGACTGGAGCGCAGTCGCCGAAGTTCCCGAGTTCCGCCCGGTCGATGCGCACCTGAATCCGCAGCTTGCCCTGCCGATCCCGCAAAGACGTAAACCAGGCGTCGAAAATTTCCGTGGTGTGGATAATCTTCATCGGCACCACTGTATCCCATACAATACACAACAACAACTGTTTTCTCGCCGGCGGATGCGCGGATGGCGGCCCGGAGCATCGACTACAATGGCCGTCGGCCGCTCGACCGCGTCGAGAGCGTTGCAACCCATCCAAGTGAGACAGCCATGCGATACCTTGCCGTTCTTCTGCTGACCCTGTGTGCCGGACTCGGTGTCGCTTCGGCCCAGACCATCGTCCCGAAGCTCGACGACCAGGGGCGCAAGGGCGATGTGGCGCGCAAGGCGAAGGAAAAGGCCGCCGCGCAGTTCGATGCGGCCGATGCGGACAAGGATGGCAAGCTGTCGCGCGAAGAGGTCGCCAAGCACTTCCGCTACATGTCCGACAACTTCGACAAGCACGACGCCGACAAGGATGGCTTCCTCAGTTGGGAAGAATTCATCGGCCACAACCGCTGGCCGAAATAGCCGGCCTAGGTTTCTTCCGCGACGGGCATCAGGCCCAGGCCGCCCTGGCCAAGCCCGATGGCGCCGGGGCCGTGCTCGCCGACGACGCGGTAGCGCTGATTGCCCAGATAGACCTCGACGCCCTCGTACATGGCTTGCTGCGCGACCACGCGCGATTGCTGCGAGAGTTCGATCTTCTTCGTCAGCAGCTCCTGCTCGCCGCGCAACGCGGCGATGTCCGCCGACAGCGCGGCGGCCGTCGCGCGCGCCTTGTCGACCATCTCGGGGCGCAGCTTGCCCGGATTCTGGCGCCCGAAATCGAGCAGCTTGCTGATTTCGAGCAGCTGGGTTTCCTTCGCGTCGCGGTCCTTCGCCATTTCGAGCAGTTGCTTGTGCATCAGCGGATTGACACCGATATCGAAGCGCGTGTGCACGCGGTTGGGCGAGCCGATCACCTTGGCGGTGATGGACAGCGTCGCCTGCGCCGAACCGCCGATGATGTGGCCGCGGCGCTGGTTGCCGACACGGATGTGGTTGATGGCGGAAAGCTCGCACTGCATGGCCATGTCGTCGATGAAAATGCTGTCGCCGGCCTCGATGCTGGCCTGTTGCGCGTAGGCGGCGTTGAAACTGCCGCCGCAACGGATGTGGTGTTCGCCGCCGCTCTTGCGGCCGAGACCGCCCATGGCGCCGCCCTTGATGACGATGCTGCCGCCCGCCTCCAGCGTCGCCATCTCGACGACGCCGCCGATCTCGATGTCGCCGCTGGCGCGCACGGTCATGCCGGCGGCGACTTCGCCGCGGATCACCACACTGCCGTCGAAATCGATGTTGCCGCTGGCGGTGCCGACTTCATCGACCTTGAACAGCGGTTCGACCAGCATGCCGCCGCGAACGATCACCGGCTGGCCGGCGATCGCCGACACCAGCAGATCGGGGTTGTCGGGGGCGAAGGCGGTGCCCGGCAGGTTGGCGGAGAACATGATTCCCTTTCCGGGCCTGGCGGCTATCGGTTCGCCGAGCAGCGTCAGGCCGTCGCTTCCCGCCGTCGGCGGATGACGCAGCATCAGGCTGTCGCCCGGATGAACGACCAGGATCTCACCGAGGTCGCGGTAATCGGTGTGGCCTGATTCATCGACCTTGGGCGCACGGCTGCGCGCTTCCGGCAGCAGCGACTCCAGCCGCCCGTCGCTGCCGTGGACGGGCGCCTGCCCGCAGGCCACCACGACGCCCTGGGCGCAGCCGGCGGCGACGGCTGCGGCGACGGCATCGGGCAGTACGCCCTGGTCGATGCCCTTCGCCAGCAGGGCGGCCAGCACCGCCTCCTCGGTGACAGGGGCGCCGCCTTGCGCCGGCGTGATATGCAGATGGGCCGTCAACCCGTCGGGTGCGATTGCGATCTGCAGCCCGGCGTCTACGCGCTCGGCCAGCTTGACCACGATCGCCGCGCCGGTGTTGTACTTGGCGAGCAGCACCGTTCCCGCCGCCGGCAGGTAGCGCAGCGCGCCATAGCCGAGTTCGGCCAGCCGCGCGCGCAGCCAAGCTTCGTCTATCGGCTGTGCCGCCGCATCGGGCGTCACGGTCGCGATCAGCGCATTGGCTTCCGGGTCGAGCCGGAAATCCAGCCCTGCCCCCCGTTGCTGACCTGTATCCATGGACTCCCCGCACAATGGTCGGGCTGCGCCGACCTACTGCCGAAGACTACCAATTATCGCTATGGCGATGTTGCCGAATATTCCCGCTCCGCGGCCCGGCTTCAAGGCGTGGCGAAGTCGTCCGCCCCGGGCACCCGGAATATGCCCTGCAAGTTGATCAGCTCATCGCGGTGCATGGCGGCGAGCTTGCCGACGAGGCGCGTCCCCTCGGCCGTCAGATGCACTTCCACCGCGCGGCCGTCGCTCCGCCCCGCACGGCGGATGACGAGCCCCGCCGTCTCGCAGCGCGACACCAGCGCCACGGTACCGTGGTGGTGCGCCTGCAGCCGCTCGGCGAGTTCGCCGATCGTCGCCCACTCGCGGCCCGGCGCTCCCTTGACGTGCAGCAGCAGCAGGTATTGCAGGCTGGTGACGCCGTGCTGGCGCGTGATCTGCTCACTGAAGCGGAGAAACTTGCGCAGGCGGTAGCGAAAGTCGGACAGGGCTTCGAAATCCGCCTTGATCAAGTTCTTCTGCTTCATGAGGTGTTTGCGCAAGCCGTCGACAAGCCGACTATAGCATTGCGCAATTACATCACGTTGTGATATATATCCACCGGCGGGCAACAGACCCACCTTCATCAAGGAGGAGCGAAATGGACACGACACCGACGCTTCCCGAGCTCGACAGCGAGGGCTACCTGATCGAACCGGCGGCATGGAACGAGGAGGTGGCTTCCGCCCTGGCCGAAAAGGAACGCATCGACCTCGAACCGGACCACTGGGACGTCATCCGCTTCATGCGCAGCTATTACGAGGAGCATCAGGTCGCGCCCGATGCCCGCCATGCCATCCGGCATCTGGCGCAAGGTGCGGGCGCGGCCGCGCGCAGCCGGATGTTCGATCTCTTCCCCTACGGCTATGTCGCGCAGGCCTGCAAGATCGCCGGCATGCGGCGCCCGCGCGGCTGGAGTTCGGGCTGAGCCGGCGACAATCCGCCGGCGCGCCTCACGCGACCAGAACCGGGAACAGCCCGCGCAGACCGGTGGCGATCATCTCGATGGCGATGGCCGACAGGACGAAGCCGCCGATCTTCTCGACGACCGCCAGCGACGACTGGCGAATCCGGCGCTGCGCAGTGGCCGCCATGTGGAAGGTGATCCAGCAGGCGGCGCCGACGACCAGGATGGGGACGACGACATGGACGAGCTCCCCTTCGCGCTGCCAGGCGCTGTTGCCCATGACGTAGCTGAACGCGGCCGGCCCGGCGAGCAGCGGGATGGCGAGCGGGACAATGGAAGCCTCGTGGCCGCCGGTCGCGTCGCCGGCCGGGGCCGCCCCCTTGAAGGACGTTTCCTTGCCCATCACCATGGCGATGGCGAGCAGCAGGACGATGATGCCGCCGCCGATCTGCATCGCCCCGATGGAAATGCCCATCAGATCCAGGAAGGACGTGCCGAAGAAGGCGGCGATAAGCAGCGCGAGGGTGACGCTGACGCCCAGCGTCCTGGCGAAGCGCTGCTTCTCGCCGAGCGCGAAGCCCTCGACCGCCGCCAGGAAAACCGGAATCATGGTGACGGGTCCCACCAGCGCAAACAGCGTGATGGTCTTCTTGATCGTGAGCGCTGCCAGTTGCATCGATGTTTCCTCGTCCGGATCGGCTATGCGGCCCCTGTCGCCGCGGCAGGGCGTCCGGGCATGCGCTATCCTACATGGCCAGGTGCCTGTCGCCGCGAAAAGGACCGAGAGAAATGCTGCGCTACGACCGCCGACGCTTTGCCGCCTTCGGCCTGCTGCCATGCCTCAACATCGTAGTGCTGCTGATCTACGGCCTGGGCTTATCGACGCACGGCACGGGAAGTGCCGCCGCCTCCCTGCCGACCCTCATCGTGGTTGCTGCGCTCAGCCTGCTGTCGACGCTGGGAGCGGTAATCAAGCGCGGACGCGATATCGGCTTTCCGGCCTGGGCGACGGTGGTGGCGTTCTGGGTGATGCTGGGCACGGGTCTGATACTCGGCGGCATTGCCTATCTCGCCTTCGCCAAGGCCAAGCCCGGGGCGGACCGCTTCGGCCCGCCGGCATCGGCGGCGCCAGGGACGCTGTGGTTCTGGGCGCTGCTGAACCTCGGGTGGCCATGGGTTGTCGTGATGGCGTACCAGGCGTTCAACTGACCGGCCACGCGCGTCTTCAGTCTCCCGGCAACACCAGGTCGGCCGTGCCGGGGCACACCCGGCGCGGATATTCGCGCGTGGTGTCGATGCAGCCACCCTCGGCATAGACGCCCTTCGTGTCCCGCAGGCGCATCATGCGCGCCAGGATTTCGGCCGCCGCTTGCGGGTCGGCCTGCGTGGCGCGCACGCGTTCCTCGACCACGTCCTCGTTCATCGCCTGTTCGCCGTCGGCATTGCGGACGGCGCCATGACGCCAGTGATAGATCTCGATGCACTTGGAGGCCAGCGTATAGGGACAGTCGCTCTTCCAGAAATTGCAGAACAGTCCGCCGCCGAGATAGAACACCCACGAGCCCTCGTAGCCGGTGATGTCCGACGAAGCCTCGTCGGGATTGCGGAACCAGAGCCGGTCGCCGGGCACATAGTATTGCGGCGGCAGCGGGTCCTCCATCGAGCCGTACTCGATAAGAAAGGTGTCGTGGAACTGCCCCGAGCGGATCACCCGCGTCTCGCATTGCCGCTGCAATTGCGCCAGCAGCGGCGGATTGTGGGCCGCCAGTTCCTGTGCGATCCCCAGCAGGATCACGTACTCCGTGGCGCGATAACACGAAAACGAATACAGCATGCCGGACGTAGCCGGCTGGGTCGCCTGGCGCAGCGCCTCGATCAGCGGCTTGCCCGGACGCACGGTGAAACCGCGCGCCTTGTCATAGACCCAGTAGTCCTCGGGACGCTCCGCCTTGCTGGTCTCGAACGCCAGCGCCGTGCGGGCCGCCGCCCGGGCGATGTTCTGCCGGATGCGCACGGACGCAAACGCTTCGTCGCAATCGGGAAACTCGAAGGCGACCGGGGCCGCCAGCATGGCGACGAGGATTTCGCGTTCGAGATCGCAACCCGCGCGCGCCTGACCCTGCGGGTCGCAGCGGCTGCGCTCGCAGATGCCGGTCGTGTCGTGGCCGGGAACCCACGCACAGGCGAATTCGTCGGCCAGCAGAAAGCTCGCGTAATGTCCGGCGGCATCCGACTCGCACGCGACCGTGGCGCAGTGCTCGATATCCAGCGCCGCCAGATGGGCGCGAAACCGCTCCGCCGCCGCCATTGCCTCCGGCCCGCCGGCGGCGCGCAGACGAATCCCTCCGCGCCGTGGACTACCGACCATGCCGGTATGCATTGTCATAATTCCCTCCCCCGATTGCGTTTTTCCCGGCCGGTATCGATCCGACTCGCCTGTTCCAGCCGTTTTTTGCCCGGTATCTTACAATACGGCAGCCACGAAACGCCCTCCTACTCGTACCCGGCATGCAGTCGGGCATCCTTCCTCCATGTCCGCCAAGTCCGACCGCGATTCCCTGATCGATTTCATCAAGGCGCTTGCCTCGCAACTGATCGTCGTTCACCACCTGGCTCTCTACGGGCCGATGGCCGACGCCGTCCATCCGGCGGCACCGCTCCTGATCGGGTGGATTCACGACTATGCGCTGATGGCGGTGCAAGCCTTCCTGGTGGTAGGCGGCTATCTCGTCGCCCGCTCCCATGCCCATGCGTCCGCCGATGCCGGCATTCCGGCCATGCTCTGGCGGCGCTACCTGCGCCTGATGCAACCCTACGCCGTCGCGCTGGCGGCGGCCATCGCCTGCGCGGCGCTGGCGCGCGCCCTGCTCCCGCTCGAGGACACGCCGGCCGCGTCCACGCTGGCGCAAATCGCCGCCCATCTGCTGCTCATCCAGGACATCGTCGAACAGCCCTCCCTGTCGCTCGGCGTCTGGTACGTAGCCATCGACTTCCAGCTGTATGCCTTGCTGTTGGTGCTGCTGCGCTTCGGGGACAAATGGGCGACGCCGGCGATCGCGGCGCTGACGGCGCTATCGCTGCTGTGGCTGAACCGCCTGCCCGATCTCGACATGTGGGCGCCCTACTTCTTCGGCGCCTACGGCCTGGGTTTCCTCGCGCAGCGCATCGCGGCGGCGCCGGACCGGACGCGGGCGCGCCGCATGGCCTGGCTGCTGGCGCTGCTGGTGCTGGCGGCGACGCTCATCGACTGGCGCGGCCGCATACTGGTGGCGGCGGCCACGGCCTTCCTGCTGCTCGCCGGCACGCGCGGACGACTGTCGTGGCGCTGGCTGGCCGGCAAGCCGGTGGCCTGGCTGGGCCGGATTTCCTACGCCGTGTTCCTCATCCATTACCCGGTCTCCCTGGCTGTCGGGCCGCTGGTCGCGCGTCTGTGGCCGGATGCTGTCGCCGCACATGCCGCCGGACTGGGCATCACCTGGCTGCTGAGCCTGGCGGCCGGCACGCTGCTGCACAACACGGTCGAACGCCGCGCCGGCCTGCGCGCCCTGCGCCTGTCCCATCCGGTCGCCGGCACGCACTGAAGTCTGCCCCTGAACGACAAAGCGGCCCACGAGGGGCCGCTTTGCACACGCTCAGGAATCGCGCAGGTCAGTGATGGCGCGCGCCCGAGTGGTGGCTGGCGCCGTCGCGGCGCGGAGCGCCGCTGCGGGGGGCCGGCTTGCCGCCTGCCGACGGACGCTGACCGCCGCGCGGCGCGGGAGCACCGCGGCGGCCCTGCAGGATCGGTTCGGCACGAATGCGCGGATCGGGTTCGAAACCCGGCACCACGCGCTTCTCGATATCCTTGTTGAGCAGGCGCTCGATGTCGCGCAGCAGGCGATGCTCGTCGACGCAGACCAGCGAGATCGCCTGGCCGGAGCTGCCGGCGCGGCCGGTGCGGCCGATGCGGTGCACATAGTCTTCGGCGACGTGCGGCAGCTCGAAATTCACCACATGCGGCAGTTCGTCGATGTCGATGCCGCGCGCGGCGATGTCGGTGGCGACCAGCACGTTCACCTTGAGGCGCTTGAAGTCGTCGAGCGCGCGCTGGCGCTGGCCCTGGCTCTTGTTGCCGTGCAGCGCGGCGGACTTGATGCCGGCCTTGCCGAGCCGCTCGGAGAGCGCATCGGCGCCGTGCTTGGTGCGCGTGAACACCAGCACCTGGTGCCAACCGTGCTCGTCGATCAACTGGATCAGCAGGTCGCGCTTACGCTCGCGGTCGACATGATAGACAGACTGCGCCACAGCCTCGGCCGGCGCGTTGCGGCGCGCGACTTCGACGCTGGCGGGATTGCGCAACAGGCCGGACACCAGGCCGCGGATCTCGTCGGAGAAGGTGGCGGAGAACAGCAGGCTCTGCTTCTGCTTCGGCAGCAGGGCGATGATCTTGCGGATGTCGCGGATGAAGCCCATGTCGAGCATGCGATCGGCCTCGTCGAGGACGAGGATCTCGATGCCGGACAGATCGGCATTGCGCTGTTCGATGTGATCGAGCAGGCGGCCGGGGGTGGCGACGATGATGTCGACGCCAGCGCGCAGGGCGCGGGTCTGCGGCATCATGCCGACGCCGCCGTAGATGGCGGTCGACTTGAGGCCCAGATGCTTGCCGTAGGTCAGCACGCTTTCATGCACCTGCACCGCCAGTTCGCGCGTCGGCACCAGGATCAGGGCGCGCGACTTGAAGCGCTTGAGCGACAGGCCGGCATCGCGGCTGGACAGCAGTTGCAGGATCGGCAGGGTGAAGCCGGCAGTCTTGCCGGTGCCGGTCTGGGCGGCGGCCATCAGGTCGCGGCCTTCGAGTACGAGGGGAATGGCCTGCGCCTGGATCGGCGTGGGCGTGTCGTAGCCCTGCTCGGAAATGGAACGCAGAATTTCGGCACGCAGGCCGAGATCGGTGAAATGCATGGAATTGCTCCTGGATTCGGCCTTCGCGTGCACAGCGTGCAGGTACGAACCAGTCTAGGCAGAAACGCTTTAGGGGAATGAAACGCGGATCGAGAAACGGAACTCTGGAGACGCGACGCGCGGCAAGCAGACTGATGGGAAGGCCAACGCGACGCGCAGTGTATCACAGCACCGGCCGCAGCCGGGGACTTTCTTCCGCGCGCGCATGACAAATGAAAAACGGGCACGGGGATCGCTCCCCGTGCCCGCCCGCAGCACTAGCGTGAGCAATAGCTCAGATGCGCTCGTAGATGGTCGTGATGCCCTGGCCGCCGCCGATGCACATGGTGGCCATGCCGTAGCGGCCGCCGGTGCGGATCAGTTCGTGCAGCAGCTTGGTGACGATGAAGGCGCCGCTGGCGCCGACCGGGTGACCGAGGGCGATGGCGCCGCCGTTCGGATTGGTCTTGGCCGGATCGAGGCCGAGGCCCTTGGCGACCGTCAGCGACTGCACGGCGAAGGCTTCGTTGGACTCGATGACGTCCATCTGGTCCAGCGTCAGGCCGGCCTTCTGCAGCGCCAGCTTGGACGACGGAATCGGGCCTTCGCCCATGACGTCGTTGGGCACGCCGGCGATGGCGTAGGCGACCAGACGGGCCAGCGGCTTGTGGCCGGCGGCGGCCGCCTTGGCGGCATCGGCCAGCACCAGGAAGGCGGCAGCGTCGTTGATGCCGGAGGCATTGCCGGCGGTAACCGTACCACCGTCCTTCTTGAAGGCGGGCTTCATCTTCGCCAGCGACTCCATCGTCGTGCCGGCCTTCGGGTGCTCGTCGGTGTCGAACACCACCTCGCCCTTGCGGGTCTGGAAGGTGATCGGCACGATCTGCGACTTGAAGTGGCCGGCGGCGATGGCGGCGACGGCGCGCTTCTGCGACTCGACGGCGAAGGCGTCCTGCTCTTCGCGCGTGATGCCGTGCTTGGCGGCCAGGTTTTCGGCGGTGACGCCCATGTGGCCGACGCCGAACGGGTCGGTCAGCACGGCGACCATCATGTCGATGGCCTTGGTGTCGCCCATGCGCGCGCCGGAACGCAGCGCCGGCAGCAGGTAGCCGCCGCGCGACATGACTTCGACGCCGCCGGCCAGCGCGTACTCGGCGTCGCCGAGCATGATTGCCTGGGCCGAGCTGACGATGGCCTGCTGCGACGAACCGCACAGGCGGTTCACGGCGAAGGTGACGGAATCCATGCTCATGCCGCCCTGGATGGTGGCATTGCGGGCGACGTAGGCGTAGCGCGCTTCCGTGGGGATGCAGTTGCCCACGGTGGCGAAGGTGACCTGCTTGGGATCGACGCCGGAACGGGCGATCGCTTCCTTGACGACCAGACCGCCCAGGTCGGCCGGTTCCATGTCCTTCAGCGAGCCGTTGAAGGTGCCGACGGCACTGCGTACTGCGCTCAATACAACGACTTCTTTGTTAGCCATATTCCACTCCTTATGAAAGTCAGTTTCCTACCCAACTGGCGACCCAGAGGAGCGCCAGCAGGAACAAACCCATCACCAACGTGCGCCACACCAGACCGATGGTGCTTTGCATGAAGTCGGCATCGGCCTCGTCGCCCAGCCCGAGTTCGGGGCGGTCGGACATCTCGCCGTCTTCCCGCAGGGGCATGCCGAGCCGCACGCCGAGCGCGCCCGCTCCGCTGGCCAGCAGGATGCCGGCGCCACGGTCGGGCCAGCGCTGCGCCTGGTTGCGCCAGCAATAGACGGCATCCTCGAAGTCGCCGACGACGGCGAAGGCCACGGCGGTGACACGCACCGGCAGCCAGTCGATGGCGGCAAAGGCCTGCGCGGAAAAAACGCCGAAATCGCCGAACTCGGCATCGCGCCGCCCGCCCCACTGCCACTGGAACGAGGACGACAGGCGGTAGAGCAGCGCCCCGGCCGGACCGAGCAGCACGAACCACAAGAGTGGCGCAAAGACGTGACGATGCGATGACACCAGCGCTTCTTCTATCGCCAGACGCGCGACCTCGCCGGAACCCATGTGTCCGGTGGCGCCGCCGCGCCAGGCGGCGAGAAGCTGCCGCGCATGATCGAGTTCGCCCATGCGCAGGGCGAGATGGATGTCGGTGAAGAAATGGCTGAACTGACGGAAACCCATGGTCAGGTAGAGCACGCCGATGCCGAGAGCGAGGGAAAACAGCGGATGCGCGAAATAGTCCAGCAGTATCTGCACGACGAGGACGCAGGCCGCCGGCGCCGCCGCACCGGTCAGCCAGGCCGCCAGACCGTGGTGGCGCTCGCCGGCATTGAAGCGCCCTTCGAGGAACAGCCCGTAGGCGCGCAGCCAGCCATCGAGGCGCGCAGCCGGCAGAGGCTTGGCCTGGTCGAGGGCGAGGGCGAGGACGATGGCGAGAAGTGTCATAAGGCGGTTGCTGCGTTGCAGCGACAAGATACCACAGGCCGCGCCGGGGCGTTATTCGTTGTGGGAAAACAGAAAGCGGTGCAGGCTGACCAGCATGCCGGCCGTGGCGCCCCAGATGTAGTAGCCCTTCCAGGGCATCGCCCAGTATTCGCGCAAGGCACCCTGAAACTCGACCTTGTGGCGCTGATGGTTGGCGGTGTCGAGCAGGAAGTCGAGCGGCGGCTCGAAGACTTCGGCCACCTCGAAATCGTCGAGACGCAGATTCAGCGGCGGACTCACCAGACCGACGACGGGCGTGACGCGGAAACCCGTGCTGGTCAGGTATTCCGGCAGGCAGCCGAGCACCTCGACCTGCGCCGGCTCGATGCCGACTTCCTCGTGGGCTTCGCGCAGGGCCGTCGCCACCGTCGTCGCGTCGCGCGGCTCGCAGCGGCCGCCGGGAAAGCTCACCTGGCCGGCATGGTCGCGCAGATGCGCCGTGCGCTGGGTCAGCAGAATGGTCATGCCGCTTTCGCGCACGACGATGGGGACAAGGACGGCGGCCGCCGTCAGGGCGGTGTCCGGCGCTCCCGGCTCGACCACCTCACCCCCGGCACAGCCGCCGGAAAAACGTTCGCGTATGCCGGAGATCGACAGCATGGGCCGCTAGTAGCGCTTCTTCAGGGTCATGGTGTCGCCCTCGCGCCGCATTTCCAGCCGGTTGAGGAAGCTCATGCCGAGCAGGACCCAGGGCATGTTGGTTTCATTCACCGTGACATCGACTTCATGCAGGGTGATATCGCCCAGGCGGACCGTATTGCCGGGCACCTTCCAGGAGCGGATCACGCCGTTGGCCGTGGCCGAAGCGCCGACCTGCCCCTTGCCGCGGTAATCGATATTGGCGCGCGCCGCGTCGGCCGCGCTGAGCGCGACGAAGGTCGCCCCGGTATCCACCATGAAGCGCATGGGAGCGCCGTTCACGCTGCCCTGGGTCATGAACTGGCCGCGGCTGTCGGCCGTCAGGGTGGCGGTCGCGCCGCCGCCGGAACCGCCGCTCGACGCCGCATGGTCGCCCAGCACCAGACGCTGTTTCCTGCCGTCGATCTCGAACACGGCCGCGCCGTCCTCCACCGCGAGCAGTTTGACGCCGTCCGCCGTCCTGCTGCCGACCGCGAGGGTACGTGGATTGCCGCCGTTGACGACCACCACGGCGCGCCCCGGCAACAAACCCGCCAGCGCGACATCGGCCGCCAGCGCCGATTGCATCGCGCATGCCGCCAGCGCGGCCACGCTAGAATGCCGCATCAGTTTTGCCAAAGGACGTGTCATGAAACCGGTCGCGATCTTCCGTCACAGCCCCGGAGAGGGGCCGGGCTATTTTGCCACATTCCTCGACGCCCACTCGGTGCCATGGGAACTGCACAAGATCGATGAAGGCGAAGCGGTGCCGAGCGATGCGGGCAATTTCGCCGGCCTGTGTTTCATGGGCGGCCCGATGAGCGTCAACGACGATCTGCCCTGGATTCCGCCCGTGCTGGAATTGATCCGAATCGCCGCGGCTCGGGATATACCGGTGATCGGCCACTGCCTCGGCGGCCAGTTGATGGCCAAGGCGCTGGGCGGCACGGTCGGCCGCAACCCGGTCAAGGAAATCGGCTGGGGCGAAGTGCATGCGACCGACCCGCTCGCCGCCGACTGGCTCGGCGACACGCAGAGTTTCGACGCCTTCCACTGGCACGGCGAAACCTTCGGCATACCGGCCGGGGCGACGCGCATTCTCGCCAGCCGCTACTGCGACAACCAGGCCTTCGTCCGCGGGCCGCATCTCGGCATGCAGTGCCACGTCGAGATGACCGAGGCGATGATCCGGCTCTGGAACCGGCAGTGGGCGGCAGAAAGCGCCACGGCCGGCGCTTCGGTGCAGACGCCGGAGCAGATGTATGAACGCATCGACGAGCGCATCGCCGCGATGCGGATTCGCGCCGACCGGCTCTATGCCAGATGGATCGACGGCCTGCGCGGATGACTGCGGGAAGCACGCGTTAGCAGGCCACGCCCTGGACGACGTCCGCTGCTGGCGGCGTTTTCCTGTTCAGCCAGAGCGCGAGGACCGATGCCAGGTCGTTCATGTCGATCGGCTTGGCCAGAAAGGCATTCATCCCCGCCGCGAGGCAGCGCCCCTGATCTTCCTCGAACGCTCCAGCGGTCAGGGCGACGATGGGGATCGACGCAAGGCCATTGCTCTCTTCCCAGAGGCGGATGCGCCGCGTCGCCTCGAAACCGTCCATTTCCGGCATCTGGCAATCCATCAGCACCAGGTCGTATGATTGCGCGCCGGCGCTGATCGCTTCGACCGCTTCCCGGCCGTCGCCCGCGGCGCCCACTTCGTAGCCCAGCCGGCCCAGCATCGCCTCGACGACCCGCCGATTGACCGGAACGTCCTCGACGACAAGGATGCGTTTCGCCGTCGGCTCCCGGGCCGACGCTTCCTCCGGGCTGATGTGCCGACGCACCTCGCCGCACACCTCATCGCCCTCAGCAGCCATCTCCACTTGCGCAGTGAACCAGAAAGTCGCGCCCCTGCCTTCGTTGCTCTCGACGCCGATATCGCCGCCCATCCGTCGCGCCAGGCCCTGTGCAATCGCCAGGCCCAGGCCGGTGCCGCCGAAGCAGCGCGTAGTCGACGCATCGAGCTGCGAAAATGGCCGGAACAGGAGGTGCCTGCGCTCCGACGGAATGCCGACGCCGCTGTCGTCGACATAGAAGCACAGCAGAACCTCGGCGCCGGAAACCCCCGCCTCCTCGGCGCGGACGCTGACCCGCCCGCCGTCGGGAGTGAACTTGATGGCGTTGCCGACGAGGTTCGACAGTATCTGCCGCAAGCGGGTCGGATCGCCACGATAACGGCAGGCCCCCGTACCGGACCATCCGGATTCGAGCCGGATGCCTTTCCTCGCGGCAAGTTCTGCGAACAGGAGCGAAACTTCATGCAACAAATTTTCCGGCGCGAAAACGGCGTGCTCGATCTCGACCTTGCCGGCCTCGACTTTCGACAAGTCGAGGATGTCGTTGAGGATCGTGAGCAACCCCTGGCCCGACTGGTAGATCGTGCGGGCATAGTCGATGCGTTGCTGGTCGGTGACGCCCCCGTCCATCAACAACTGCGCCATGCCGAGAACGCCGTTCATCGGCGTCCGGATTTCATGCGACATGGTCGCGAGAAACTGGCTCTTGGCCAGGTTGGCGGCTTCGGCCGCCTCCTTGGCTTCGTAGAGCTCCGTGACGTCGACGCGAAAACCGACGATGAAGCCCTCGGGCGTCTTGCGTTCCCGAATCCGCAGCCAGCGGCCGTCGTCCAGGCGCTGGATCAGGTTGCTGTTGCCGCTTCGGTGTGCCGTCATCCGTTCGGCCACCCACGCGTCGACGCGTCCGACGGCCTGCGCATACTGGCCGCGTTCCGCACCGGTGCGGATGATTTCCTCGAAGCGGCGCCCGGGGACCAACACGTCCCGCGAGGTTCCGTAGTACTCGCGATACTGCTCGTTGCAGTACGCCAGGCGGTCGTCCTGATCGTAGATGACGAAGGCCTCGCCGATGGCGTCGACGGCCGAGCGCAGCATTGCCCGGCTGTCGCGCAGGCGCTGCTCGACGTCCGCGCGTATCGACAGGGAGCGATACAGCAGCAGGGTCAGCACGACGACGATCGCGCTGACGAGCGCGGCGGTCACCAGCACCGTGCGCCGGTGGTTGTAATAGGGCGCCAGCACGTCCTCTGTCGCATGGCCGACCACGAAACTCAGCTTGTATTCGGGCAGCCGGTAGAAGCCGTAGATGCGTTCGATGCCATCGACCTGGGCAACCCGCGTGAAGTTGCCTTCTGCCGGGGCATCCGGCATCAGGTAGGGCGTTCCCGTGATCCGGTTTCCCATCGCTTTTTCGTTGCCCGGCTGACGGGCCATCATGTCGCCGCCGTCCATGACGATGGTGCTGACTCCGCCGGCGCCGAGATGCAACTTGTCGTTGAATGCGGCGAAGGTGTCCGGACTGACCGACACGACCAGGACGCCCGAGAAACGATCCTTGACCAGGATGGGCCGCGTGAACTGGATGGACCATTTCCCCGATACTTTCCCCTTCAGCGGCTTGCTGATGAAAAGCCGGTCGGCACCGCTTTCGCGATGGACGCGGAAATGCTCCCGTTCGCCGAGATAGGTCCGATCTTTGGATGCCGCCAGGTTCGAATAGGCGAGATAGCCCTCTTCGTCGATGACCGCGATCTGGAAAGCGAGGTCGCTCAAATGCTCCTTGCGGCGTTGTACCAGTGCCGAAAACCGGTCCGGGTCGCCGCCCCAGTAGGCGCGCAGGTCGAGGAGAATTTCGTTGAGCCGCTTGATGGCGGAGAGCGTGTTCTCCGCGAAAGCCTGGGCCTGGAATACGGTCGATTGCTCGATGGCGCGCAAATAGCCCGCCCGGCTGCGGTCGAGCTCGTATGCAGCGGCCAGCCAGATGACGGCAAGGCTAATGGCCAGGGCGAACCCGATCCGGGTCTTGAGCGGGTAAGGTGCGCGACTCATGCGTTGACGCCGGACGCGAGCGTCGCCCCTGACGGCCGCGCCGGCGGCGCCAGGTAATCCTGCCAGGCCGGGATCACCCGATCCAGACACCGGCGCAAGTCGGGAAGATACCGCACCGCCTCGTCGACGAGCCCGTCCTGGCAGAACTGCTCGATGTGGTGCGCGGCGTTGCGCAGGGCCGCTGCGCCGCCCCCGGCAGCCAGTCCCTTGATGGTATGGGCCGCGCGCAAGGCGTCCGCCGCCGAACCGCTGGCAAGCGCATGTTCGAGCGCAACCAGGGCAAGCGGCAAGTCGACCAGAAGCCCTTCGATCATGACGACGGCGATGCCCTGATCGCCGGCGAACCGTTTCAGCATGTCGTCCGGATCGAACGCCGCGCACGCCGGGGCCGTGCCGGCGGCCCCGATCTGCGCTGCAGGCAACTCCGCCACCGCATCCGTACCGAATCGCCCCGCGATGATCGCGACCAACTGCTGTTCGCTGATCGGCTTCGCCAGGTAATCGTCCATGCCGGCCTCCAGGCAGCGCTCGCGGTCGCCCTGCATGGCATTCGCCGTCATGGCGATGATCGGAATCCGCGGATCGATCGCCGCGGAATCGCCTGCGCGAATACGGCGGGTGGCCTCGAAGCCGTCCATCACCGGCATCTGGCAATCCATCAGCACCAGGTCGTATGGCTCGCGGGTCAGGGCGGCGAGCGCCTGTCGACCGTCGCCGCTCACGTCGACGCGGCATTGATGCTTGGCCAGCATGGCGCAGGCGACTTTCTGGTTGACGGGGTTGTCCTCGACGAGAAGGATGCGCAGTACACGCCGGTCGGATTCCTCCAGGGTATGACGGGTAATGAGCACATTCGCTGCCGGCGTCGATGCGGCCGCATCGTGTCGCAGCGCGGCCAGGCAGCGCCGGATATGCGCTTCCTTCAGCGGCTTCGTCAGGTAGGCGGCGAATCCGGCCTGGCGCAGGCGCTCGGCGTCGCCGCGCATCGCCGCCGACGTGAGCATGACGCAGCGGGTGGCCGCCAGCATGGCGTCGTTGCGGATCAGGCCGCCCAGGGTCTCGCCGTCCATCTCCGGCATGTTCATGTCGAGCAGGGCGATTTCGAACGGATTCCCGCCGGCAGCCGCCTGCCGCAGGTACGCCAGCGCAGCGACGCCATTCTCGACCTCGACGGCGTCGCAGCCCCACGACCCCAGCAGGCAGGAGAGCAGATGCCGGTTGGTGGCGTTGTCGTCCACCACGAGTACGCGGCAGCCTGAAAGATCTGCGCTGGGCAGCGGTTCGGCTTCGCCGGCACCCTCCTGCTGGCGTGCAAAGGCGGCCGTAAACCAGAATACCGCCCCCTTGCCCTCCTCGCTGTCGACGCCGATTTCGCCGTCCATGAGCTCGACCAGGCGTCGGGAGATCGACAAGCCGAGGCCCGTGCCGCCGAAACGCCGCGTCATCGATGTGTCGGCTTGCGAAAACGGCTGGAAGAGCAGGGCCTGGCTATCGGCGGATATGCCGATGCCGGTGTCGCGGATATCGCAACGCAGGACCACGCGTCCGCCGCTGTCGTCCTTTAAACTCACCCGTATGGCCACTTCGCCGCTGGCGGTGAACTTGATCGCATTGCCGGCGAGATTGGTGATGACCTGGCGCAGGCGGCCGGGGTCGCCGTGGAGCCGCCGCGGCACGGCCGCGTCGATCATGCTGAGGAATTCCAGCCCCTTCTCCTGGGCGCGCACGGCCAGCATGTCGGCAATCTGTTCGAGCGTATTGCCCAGGTCGAAGTCGATGTTCTCGAGGTCGAGCTTGCCGGCCTCGATCTTCGAGAAGTCGAGGATGTCGTTGATAACCGTGAGCAGCGAATCGGCGCTGGTCTTGATGATCTGGGCGAACTCCTGCTGCTCTTCGTCGAGCCGTGTGCCGAGCAGGAGGTGCGACATGCCGATCACGCCGTTCATCGGCGTGCGTATCTCGTGGCTCATGTTGGCGAGAAAGTCGCTCTTGGCCCGGCTGGCGGCCTCGGCCTGCGCCATGGCCTGGCGCAGCAGGCGCGTCGTGCGGTCGTTGATAACCGCCAGCGCGAAAGTGTCGCCGATCTGCCGCAGGGCATCGAGGCGGGCGGGATTGGACGGCGGCCGGGAGACGGTGTCGATGATCAGCATGCCCAGCCGCTCGCCGCCATGATCGAGCGGCACGAAGTAGTGGCCGTGCGCCGGCGCCTTGTGCAGGCAGTCGGCAACCACCTGCACCTGTCCGCGCGCCAGTTCGGGCAGCGGGCGCTGCCAGAGCGAATCGCCATGCCAGAACACTTCCTCCTCGACTTCCTGCCCGCTCATCACCAGCCGGGCGCCGGCACCCGCCATCAGGCCGCGCAAGGCCGCCAGCGCCGCCAGCGCCGCCTTCATGCGCTCGGGGAAGTTGCGGTCGCTGTTCTGCAGAGTGCTGGCAATGGCCAGCCTGACTTCGCTGCCTTCGCGCACATAGCTGTCGGCTTCCTCCTGGAGCTTGCGCGCGGTAACGTTGGTACCCGTGCCGCGATAACCGCGGAAGCCGCCGTCGGTGCCGAACACCGGAACGCCGCTGATGCTGAGCCAGGTGAAGCCGTCCGGTGTGGCGATGCGATATTCGAACTGGTGGAACGGTCGCCGTTGTTCGAGGTCGTGGAGATGGCGTACCCATTTCTCCTGTTCCTCCGCCTCCACGTCGCTCAGCAGTTCGCTGCGCCGCTTGCCGAGCATGCCGTCGATCGGCCGGCCGATGGCGGTGGCGGCGTTCTCGGAAAAATACGAGAAACGCAGATCGGCATCCATTTCCCAGAACCACCAGTCGGATACGACCGAGCCGTAGTCGCGGAAACGCCGGTCGGATTCCCGCAGGGCGTCATGCGCCGTCAGCACGTGCTCCTCGATGCGCCCGATGCGGCGCCGAAGGCCGAAGACGAGCAGGGACACCAGCAAGGCGCTGCCGATGCCGACGATCAACAGCAGGCGGTCGCGCACCGCGCGTTCGCCGGTCACATCGCGCAGCAGGGCCATCGACGTTACCGGACGCTGCTTGTTGTCCAGCAGGGTTGTCAGGCTCGTCGACCAGACCTTCCCGCCTTCGGCGACATCGAACACGCCGGATTTGCCGTTCGCGGCGAAGGACTGCCAGCGGCCGATCAGCGGCGCCGGCACTTGGGTCAGCGACTGGCCAAGCACGGCGATGCCGGCGTGATCGTTCCAGTCGCCGGTCAAACCGAGAGCCTTCTTGCCGTTGGCGAAATCCGCCGCGGAGGTATAGGGCTTATGGACCGCCGTCAGCACATCGAGGCCCGTCAGCCGCTTGATCTGGCGGGCGAAGCCCTCGATCTCCATGCCCATCTCGACATAGCCGATCAGCGTGCCGTCGACGACCCATGGCATGACATGGCGCAAGGTCAGAGCCGCCGTGGTACCGAGTTCCAGGCCGGAGGTCATCCGGCCGCTACGTTCGGCGTCGAGCAGCGTCTTGCGGCGTATCTCGTCGCCGAGCCGTTCGGGCTGATGCACGCGCAGCACGACGCGCCGGTCGGGGCCGATGAAATACCAGTGGCTGAGGTTGAACTGCGCCTGCAGTTCGCGAAACCTGGGTTCGGCGATGGCCAGCAATGCGCGCCGGTCGCCGCGGCGCATGGCGCGTATGCTGCCGGCGTCGTCGACGACGTGACCGGCCATCCAGTGCAGCTGGCCGCTGTTCACCTCGACCATGCTCTGCCAGATGCTGTCCGCCTGACGGGCGTAAACCGACGTCCGCTGCTTTTCCCGCCAGTCGAGATAACCACCGAAGGCGATTAGAAATGCGGCAGCCAGTCCGACGATGGCGGCGCCGACCGGCTCAATGATCTGCCGGCGAAAATGTAGGTCCGGGGGCGGGGAACCCATATGCGGTCGAGATACCGACTATAAACAATTGGATATTACTTACGGCCAGTATAGCCTGCGCGGCGATCAAACACTGCGAGTTGCGGAGAATTCTCCACACCCGGTTTCACCGATCAGGCTTGCCTGATGCGGGACCGGTACCGCGTCCCAATCGTCATTGCAGACGCGGATGGAATCGCCCTTGGCCTGCCGCCAAAATACACATGTCATCAGACATGTTCCTGCCGTTCTGGCTATACTGCGTCGATGCTGCCTGATGTGCAGTCGTTCCATTGCGCCGAAGCTCAAGCACACGT
The DNA here is from genome assembly GCA_964632965.1 of uncultured Rhodocyclaceae bacterium. Taxonomy (GTDB): domain Bacteria; phylum Pseudomonadota; class Gammaproteobacteria; order Burkholderiales; family Rhodocyclaceae; genus Nitricoxidireducens. The sequence continues at coordinate 2,834 of CAZWFC010000005.1, read as the reverse complement.
GAGGCGTTGAGGGGAAACGGACATGCAAGCTCTCGACACGAATGAATCCCCGCCGGCCGGTGGGCCGCGGACGACCATCCTGCTGGTTGACGACAGCCCGAGCAATCTGGCGGTTCTCGGCAGTCTGCTCGCCCCCCACTACGACGTTCTGTCCGCGCGCTCGGGGGAACAAGCATTGGAACTCGCCGCCGCTGCTACGAAGCCGGACCTGATCCTGCTCGATGTGGTGATGCCCGGAATGGACGGCTACGACGTGCTCGCCGGCCTGCACAGGAATCCCGCCACCCGCGACATTCCGGTGATTTTCGTCACCGGGCTCGATTCCACCGCAGAGGAGGAGAAGGGCCTCGAACTCGGCGCGATCGATTACATCACCAAGCCGTACCGTCCGCCCATCATCCTGGCGCGGGTACGCACCCAGATCGAACTCAAGCGCAGCCGCGACCGGCTCGCCGACCAGAACGTCCATCTGGAAGCGGAACTGACCAAGCGGCTGATCGAGAACCAGCAGGTCCAGATCCAGCTGCTGCAGTCCGAAAAGCTGGCCGCCATAGGCCAGCTGGCGGCCGGCATCGTCCACGAGATCAACACCCCGGTAAGCTTCGTCGCATCCAATCTGGCGACCCTGAACGGCTACCAGCGGGACGTCTTCGAACTCCTCGATGCCTACGAAGCGCAGGAGGGAGCCGGCATGCCGGAAAACGCCGCACTGGCGAAGATACGCACGCTCAAGCAACAGAAGGACATGGCCTTCCTGCGCAACGACATCGGCCAGTTGATCGCGGAATCGCGGGCCGGACTCGTTCGCGTCGCGGACATCGTGCGCGACCTGAAGAACTTCTCCCGCGCCGAGAGCGACGACCGGCAATGGACCGACCTGCACGACGGCCTCGACTCCACCCTGAACATCGTCTGGAACGAAATCAAGTACCACTGCACCATGCACAAGGACTACGGCGAGGTTTCCAGGGTCTACTGCAATCCCTCGCAGATCAACCAGGTCATCCTGAATCTGCTGGTGAACGCGGCGCAGGCGATTCCCGAGAAGGGCGATATCACGATCCGCACCGGACAGTCTGACGGCAAGGCCTTCATCGCGATCGCCGACACCGGCGCCGGCATCCCGGTCGAGAACCTGCCGCGGCTGTTCGAGCCGTTCTTCACGACCAAGCCGGTCGGCAAGGGTACGGGGCTGGGCCTGTCGATCGCCTACGGCATCGTGCAGAAGCACGCGGGCCGCATCGAGGTCGACAGCACGGTGGGCAAGGGAACGACCTTCACCGTCTGGTTGCCGGTCGCTGCACCGGCCGCTTGAACGGCGGCGCAGTCGGCCTGCGCCGCGCTATCAGTCGCGGAAGTTGCCGAACTGCAACGGGTAGTCGGTAAACGACTTCTTCACCAGCGCGATGGCTTCCTGCAACAGATCGCGCTTGGCGCCGGTGACGCGCACGGCGTCGCCCTGGATGCTGGCCTGGACCTTGAGCTTGCTGTCCTTGAGCGTCTTGACGATCTGCTTGCCGAGCTCCTGCTCGATGCCGACCTTGATCTTGAGTTCCTGCTTGGCCTTGTTGCCGGAAATGCTCTGCACCGCGCCGACGTCGAGGCGCTTGGTGCTCTCGCGTTCCTTCTTCTCCATCTCGGGGAAGAGAATGTCCTTGATCTGGCTGAGCTGGAATTCCGAATCGCCGTGCAGGGTGATCGTCTTGTCCTTCTCGTTCAATTCGGCTTTCGCGCTGGTGCCCTTGAAGTCGTAGCGGTTGCCGATCTGGCGGCCGGCGACATCGACGGCGTTCTTCAACGCCACCATGTCGGCTTCGGAACTGATGTCGAATGAAGGCATCGTCATGCCCTCGCCGGGCCGCCCCAAGAGGGCATGCGCCCCCCGATGGGGGGCAGCGAACGGAGGTGAGCGTAGGGGGCCATAGTTTGCTCCCGCGCTCAGCCGAAGTGACAGACGTAGTGATACGGCTCGCCGCTCACTTCGATGTCGAAGCTGGAATTGCCCGGCACGTTGAAACTCTGACCGGCGCCCCAGGTCTTCCATTCGGTCTCGCCCTTGAGGCGCACGCGGCAGGAGCCGGCCACGCCTTCCATGATCTCGGGCACACCGGTATTGAAGGTCAGCGTCGCCGGCAGGATGACGCCGACGCTCTTCTTCGTGCCGTCGGCGAACTGCACGGTATGGCTGACGCACTTGCCGTCGAAATAGACGTTGGCCTTCTTGACGACGGATACGCTGTCGAATTGCGACATTTCAGATTCCCCACATTTTCTGGATGATGCCCTTGGCGATGAAGCCGAACATGCCGAAGGCGAGTACGAAAAACAGCACGAAGGTGCCGACCTTGCCGGCCTTCGCGCGATAGGCGAGTTCGCCGATGATGAACAGCATGTAGAGCATGAAGGCGCCGAGGCCGAAGGTCATGCCCCACTCCGCCACCTGCTCTTCCGAATAACCGAACATCGCCTGCCCCTCGCGGCTTACTTCTTCTTGCCGCCGGTGCGCTTGACGCGGGCGTTCTCGGCGATGCGCATGCGCAGGGCGTTGAGCTTGATGAAGCCGGCGGCGTCGCGCTGGTCGTAGGCACCGGCATCGTCCTCGAAGGTGGCGATGGTGGGGTCGAACAGCGAGTCGGTCTTGGAATCGCGGCCGACGACGATGACGTTGCCCTTGTAGAGCTTGAGGCGCACCCAGCCGTTGACGCACTGCTGCGTATCGTCGATCAGCGTCTGCAAGGCCTTGCGCTCGGGACTCCACCAGTAGCCGTTATAAACCAGACTGGCGTAGCGCGGCATCAGGTCGTCCTTGAGGTGGGCGACTTCGCGGTCGAGGC
>CAZWFC010000004.1:34439-49765 GCA_964632965.1 uncultured Rhodocyclaceae bacterium | reverse complement strand
AGAACTTGGTGAAGCCGCTCTGGAACAGGTTGGCGCCGACGAAGGCGGTGAACCAGAGCCAGGACAACTGGCTCATGTCGACCTGGCCTGTAGCGTGGGCAGCCACGAGCGAAGCCATGATGAAGAAGCCGGCGACGATGCGAACGATTTGATTGACGGTCATCTGGAAAACTCCTGAAGCAATAGTAGGTTGGGAAATCAAGTCGGCCGGATGCGATCCTTCATCGCGGCGTAGTACAGCACCGGGATCACCACCAGCGTCAGCATGGTGGACACGAATATGCCGAAAATCAGCGACAGCGCGAGGCCGGCGAAGATCGGGTCATCGACGATGAACAGCGCGCCGAGCATGGCCGCGAGGCCGGTCAGCACGATCGGCTTGGCGCGGATTGCCGCGGCCTGGATCACGGCTTCGGCGAAGTCCATGCCGTCCGCCACCTGTTCGTTGATGAAGTCGACCAGCAGGATGGAGTTGCGCACGATGATGCCGGCCAGCGCGATCATGCCGATCATCGAAGTGGCGGTGTACTGAGCGCCGAACAGCGCATGGCCGGGCATGACGCCGATGATGGTGAGCGGGATCGGCGCCATGATGATCAGCGGTACCAGATAGCTCTTGAACTGCGCCACCACCAGCAGGTAGATCAGGATCAGGCCGACGGCATAGGCGGCGCCCATGTCGCGGAAGGTCTCGAAGGTCACCTGCCATTCGCCGTCCCACTTCAGCGAGTATTGCGCGTAGGGGTCCTTCGGCTGCTTGAAGAAATATTCGCCCAGCCTGCCGCCCTGCGGCAATGCAATCCCGGTCAGTTTGTTGCGGATGTCGAACATGCCGTAGAGCGGCGAATCGAGCTTGCCGCCCATGTCGCCGGTGACGAAAACCACCGGCAACAAATCCTTGTGATAGATGACCTTCTCGCGCAGCGTGCGCTTGACTTCGACCACTTCCGAGACCGGCACCAGCGTGCCGTCGCGGCCACGCAGCTTGAGCTTGAGCAACTGGTCGATGCTGTTCTGGCGCTCGGCCGGCAGCACGATGCGCACCGGTATTTCGTATTTCGCGTCGCCGTCATGCACGGGCGTCACGTCCTCGCCGGAGAGGCCCATGCGCACCACTTCGACGATGTCCTTCTGTGCCACGCCGAGCAAGGCTGCCTTGGCCTGGGACACGCGCAGCACCAGCTTGTCGGCGTCCTCATCGACGGTATCGTCGACGCCGATGATGTCTGCCGTGCTCTCGAATGCGGCGCGTACCTGCTTCGCCACCGCAATCTGGCCGGCGTAATCCGGACCGTAGATTTCGGCGACGATCGGCGACATCACCGGCGGGCCCGGCGGCACTTCGACCACCTTGGCGTTGCCGCCGTGCTTCAACGCCACGGCAACGACGCGGTCGCGCACCGAGACGGCAATCTCGTGGCTCTGCCGGTCGCGATGCTGCTTGTCCACCAGGTTGACCTGGATGTCGCCCATTTCCGGCGCGCTGCGCAGGTAGTACTGGCGCACCAGGCCGTTGAAGTTGATCGGACTGGCGGTGCCGGCATAGGCCTGGTAGTCGGCAACTTCCGGTACCTGGGCGATCTCGGCGGAAATCTCGCGCAGCACTTTCGCGGTTTCCTCGAGCGGGGTGCCGACCGGCATGTCGAGCACGATCTGGAACTCGCTCTTGTTGTCGAAAGGCAGCATCTTCAGCACCACGAGCTTGAAGAAGCCGAGGCTGACCGAGGCCAGGATCGCGACCAGAATGCCTATCCACAGCTTGCGCCGCGCGGCCTTGCCGGTCTGCGGATCGAGCAGCGGCGTCATCAGGCGGCGGAAGAAGCGGTCGAGCTTGCCCGTCAGCGGATCGGCGTGAGCGCCGCCGCTGCCGTGGCCGGCCGGCTTCATCATCTTCAGCGCCAGCCAGGGCGTGATGACGAAGGCGATCGCCAGCGAAATGAACATGCCCATCGAGGCGTTGATCGGGATCGGGCTCATGTACGGCCCCATCAGCCCGGAGACGAAGGCCATCGGCAACAGCGCTGCGATGACGGTGAAGGTGGCCAGGATCGTCGGCCCGCCGACCTCGTCCACCGCGCCGGGAATGATCTCGGCCAGCGACTTGCCGGGATGCAGCGCATTCCAGCGATGAATGTTCTCGACGACGACGATGGCGTCGTCGACGAGGATGCCGATGGAGAAAATCAGCGCGAACAGCGAGACGCGGTTGAGCGTGAAGCCCCAGGCCCAGGAGGCGAACAGCGTCGCCGCGAGAGTGAGCGTGACTGCCGTTCCGACGATGACGGCTTCGCGCCTGCCGAGCGCGAACAGCACCAGCAGCACGACGAAGGCGGTGGCGAAGACGAGCTTGCCGATCAGCTTCTGCGCCTTCTCTGTCGCCGTCTCGCCGTAGTTGCGCGTGACGGTGAATTCGACGCCTTCGGGTATCACCGTGCCGCGCAGGGCGTTGGCGCGGGAGATGACGTCGGTGGCGACGTCGGCGGCATTCACGCCGGGCTTCTTGGAAACGGAAAGCGTCACCGCCGGATATTCCGTTCCCGCCTGCTCGCCCGCCGCCTTGCCCAGGCCCTGCCAGACATAGCGGCTGGGCTGGTCGGGGCCGTCGATGACGGCGGCGACGTCGGCCATGAACACCGGCTTCTTGTCGCGCACGCCGACCACCAGCTTTTTCACGTCGGCGGCCGACTCGATGTAGGTGCCGGTCTGCACCAGCACTTCGCGATTGTTGCTCACCAGCGCGCCGCCCGGTTGCGAGGCATTGGAAACCTGCAAGGCGGCCTTGAGGTCCTGCGCCGTCATGCCGTAGGCGTTGAGACGGTCGGCGTCCATGACGACGCGGATCACATGGCCCGGCCCGCCGATGGTGGCGACGTCGCGCGTGCCGGCAATGCGCTTGAGCTCGATCTCGGCAGCGCGCGCCACCTGCTGCATCTCGTAGGCCGACTTGTCGGCATCGGCGCTCCAGAAGGTCAGCGTGACGATGGGCACATCGTCGATGCCCTTGGGCTTGACCACCGGTTCGAGCACGCCGAGGTTGGGCGACAGCCAGTCCTTCTGCGCGTTGATGGTGTCGTAGAGGCGCACCAGCGCCTGGATCGGGTCTTCGCCGACCTCGTACTGCACGGTGATGACGGCCATGCCGGGGCGCGACACCGAATACACATGCTCGATGCCGGAAATGCGCGACAGCACCTGCTCGGCCGGCCGCGCGACGAGGTTCTCGACATCGCGCGCCGAAGCGCCGGGGAAGGGTACGAAGACGTTCGCCATGGTGACGTTGATCTGCGGCTCCTCCTCGCGCGGCGTGATCAGCGTGGCGAAGATGCCGAGCAAGAGCGCGACCAGCGCGATCAGCGGCGTCAGCGAATTCTTCAGAAAATAGGCGGCGATGCGGCCGGAGATGCCCATGATGGCGACGCCTTACTTGGCAGCCGACTGCTTGACGGCGATGCCGGACTTCACCGGCTCCAGGCTCACCTTGTCGCCGGCCGCCAACCCGGCCATGACCTCCAGTTCGCCGCCGGCGACGGCCTCGCCCAGGCGCACCTGGCGCAGGCGCGGCTGGCCCTGCGCGTCGAGCACATACACGGCATTGACCTCGCCGCGGCGCACCACGGCGCGTACCGGCACCGTGAGCTTCTGCGCCCGGCCGGTGACGAAATGCACGCGCGCCGCCATGCCCGGCACGACGCCCTCGGCATCGTCGGCGAGATAGACGCGCGCCGTCAGCGTATGGGTGCTGGCGTCCAGCGTCGGCAGCAGTTCGACGCGGGCGGCGGCCAGCCATCGGCCGGTTTCGGGAAATTCCACCTGGGCCTTGGTCGCACCGCGCAGCTCGGCCAGCTTGTATTGCGGCACGCTGGCGATCACGCGCAGGCTCTTCGGATCGAAGACCGTCACCAGCGGCTTGCCCGGCGCGGCCATCTCGCCGAGTTCGACCAAACGCTGGGCGACGACGCCGGCGATCGGCGCCGTCACGGTGGCGTGCGACAGCCCCGCCCCGCTCTGCCCGGCCGTCGCCTGGGCCGCCTTGTAGTCGGCCTCGGCCTTGTCGAGCGCCGCATGGCTGACGAATTTCTGCTGGTAGAGGTTCTTCGTGCGTTCGTAATTCGCCTTGGCCTGGATCAACAGCGCCTGCGCCCCGGCCATGCCCTCGGCCGCCTCGCGTGCATCGATGCGCATCAGCACCTCGCCGGCCTTGACGCGCCGGCCGGCATCGGTGCGCACCTCGACGACGCGTCCCGCCACCTGCGCCGCCACAGTCGCCTGACGCACCGCCTCGACGACGCTCTCGGCCGGATAGGTCGTCTCGACCGCGCGGGCCTGCAGGGTGACGGTTTGCGGCGCCTCGGCCAGGGCCTGGGCACTCCAGAGGACGACGACAAGGCGAAGTATGGTTTTCATGTCTATTAGAATATGCTTATATAGACGGAATTTCAAGTCCGGATTGCCATGATTTGAATTCGCCCCTCCTCGGGACGGATCAAGGGATGGAACAGGCAACACCCAAAGGACCGCCTGAGCGAGCGGCCGCCGAATGCAGACAGACTACCGGTTGCAGCCTATGCCGGCGCAGACGCGCGACAGCACTACGGCGGCCTTTTCCGGCCGCAACTGCCCAACCGTCGCCAGCACCAGGGAGCGATTCAGGGTGAAAACCTTGTCGGTGCGCACCCAACTCTTCAAGGGAAGACGGCCGGATGCGAGATCGGCATCGTCGAGTTCGACCGCGTTCGCATGATGCGACCGGCTCGTGACGGCCAACGCAAGAAAATCGCCCTGGTCGTCCGGAGCCGTAAGCACCAGCGCCGGCCTCTTCTTGCGCCCGGAAAGATCGGAAAAAGGAAAGGGAACGAGAACCAGGCTAGCCACGGTCGGCATCGTTCCATGCCTCGTCGGCATCGTTGTCCCACACCGAAGAGAGACTGGCCTGCTGCGCCAGCATCAGGTTGCGCGCTTCCGCCTCGCCGTGCTTCGCCGCCAGGAACTCGATGAAGTCGAGCACTTCCTGAGCGGCCTGCGGCGGCAACTGCTTCGCGTGTTCGTAAATGAGATCGGCGGTGGTCATGGCAGCGCTCCGTCTGAATGCGCTTCGATTATGGCACAGGCGCACAGGCGCCGCGCCCTGTGTCAAACTCGCGCCTGGCATATCTGTCCGGCCAGCAGGCGGCGTCTGGAATGGCGCGATCACGGAGCAAGAGATGAATGCAGCGCCCTTTCGACTGTTCATCAGCTACGCCCACAAGGGCGAGGCGCGCAAGAACCGCCTCCTCACCGCCCTGACGCCGTTGCGGCACAGCGGCTTGATCGGCACCTGGACCGACCGCGAAATTCCCGCCGGCACCGACTGGAAAGCTGAAATCGAAACCGAAATGGCCGCAGCCGATGGCGCGATCTTCCTGGTCTGCGAGAACTTCCTCGCCTCGGGCTTCTGCCAGGATGCCGAAGTCGCGCATTTCCTTCAGCGTCACCGCGACGGCGACGGCAAGGTGCTGATCGTGTTCGTCCTGGCCGACGACTGCATGTGGGAGGAGTACGACTACCTCAAACGCTTCCAGATGGTTCCCCGCGACGGCAAGCCCATCACCGGCTACCACAAACACAGCACCGCCTACACGGCGGTGGCGCGGGAAATCCGCGACTCCATTCGCGCCCACCAGGAAAAGCACCCGAAGCTGATACTCGAATCGCGCGCGGCGTTGCCCCTGGAAAGCCGGTCGGCAGTCGCCTCCCTCGACCTGGCTTCCCTGCTCGCCAGGCTACCCGGCCGCACAACCCATCTCTTCGGCCGCGAAGCCGAGCTTGACCAGATCAGCGGATGGAAAGACCACAAGGGTGTGTTCCTCTGGATCGCCGATGGTGGCATGGGCAAGTCGGCGCTGGTGCGCTGGTGGCTGGAGCAGCAGCAATGGCCGGCGGGCACGCGCTTTCTCGGCCACTCCTTCTACAGCCAAGGCAGCCACAACCAGGCCACCACCGCGCGCAACTTCCTGCTCGACGCCCTCAAGCAACTGGCGGTTCCCCACGCCGACAACGCCGCCGACGACGAACTCGGCCGCCTGCTCGCCGAGGCCGTTGCAAAGGAACCCACAGTGCTGGTACTCGACGGCATCGAACCGCTGCAACAGCCCAGCACGGACGACAAACTCAACGGCACGGTCAAGGACCGCGGGCTTGGCGTTCTGCTCGAAGGGCTGGCACGCAAACCGGGACACGCGCTGTGCCTCGCCAGCAGCCGCCTGCCCATTCCTGACGCGGGCATCGCCAAGGCGGCGTATTTCCGCAAGGAAGCCCTCGACATTCTTCCACCGCCCGGCGCATTGGCTTTACTGAGTCAACGCGGCGTACGCGACGAAGATGCCGAATTAATTGCCATGACCGAACGCTGCGGCCGCCACCCACTGGCCTTGGTGCTAGCCGCCGAGTTCTGCCACACCTACTTGCAGGACAGCGCCGCCGAATTCCTCAAACGCCCTTGGCAGCCCAAGCCCGGCGAGAAACACGCTGCCACCGTCATGGCATGGTTCGACAACGCACTGAACGAGGAACACCAGGCTCTGGACCGCGAACTGGCGCGCATCCTCGGCCTCTTCGACCGACCCGCCCCCTGGGGCGCACTGTTGGCCCTCAAGGTCGCTGCCCCCATCACTGGCCTGACGCAGAAACTGCACGATGCCGACGAACCAACCATACTCGAATCCCTCGCCCGCCTGAGCCAATGGGGCCTGCTCGACGCCGACCTTGCCCGCCGCGAACCGGAACTCGACGCCCACCCGCTGGTGCGCGAACACTTCGGTAGCCTGCTGGAAATGGAACAGCCGCAAGCCTGGCAGGCCGCCCATTCTGTACTCTTCGACTGGTTTCGCAACCTGCCCGACAAGAAGCAGCCCGACACCCTGGAAGAACTGGAACCGCTCTACCGCGCCGTCGGCCATGGCTGCAAGGCGGGGCGCTACCGGACTGCGCTGAACGAGGTCTATTTGAACCGTATTCAGCGCGGCAACCAAGGCTACAGTCTGTTTCAACTGGGCGCCTATTCGTCGAATTTAGCTACTCTGGCGGGCTTCTTCCCGCAGGGCTGGGGTCAGCCGCCAGTGGCGGTGGAGGCCGGGAGGCCCGGCGAAACTCTGAGCGAAGCCGGTCGCTCTTGGCTGTTGTCAACCGTTGCATTTTGCCTGATGTCGCTCGGGCGGTTGAGGGAGGCACTGGGGCCACGGCGCATGGATCTACAAGCACAAAAGGAATCCGCGAACTGGAGCGAGTTCTGCCGTTCCAGCGAGGGACTTATCGCTCTGCTCACGTCACTGGGCCACTGGGTCGAGGCAGAAGACGTCGGCCGCAAGGCAATAACTGCTGCGGCACACATCAAGGACAAGAAGAATCTCTGGCAGCGCACTATGGCAACCCACGCCTACCTAGGCCGCGCCCTGCACGGCCAAGGCCGGCTGATTGAAGCTCTCTCGGCCTACCGGCAGGCCGAGAGAACGCAGGCAGAAGCCCAGCCTTATGAACCAATGCTCTACAGTTCTCGCGGTTATGCCTACGCCCAACTCCTGCTGGAACAGGCCAGCGAACCTAAAGGCTGGCAAAAGGTGTTAAGACGCGGCGCTTATGCTATGAACATCACAAAGGGGAATGGACACCTTCTTTCCCAAGCCCTCGACTACTGCACCATTGGCCTCGCTTCCGCCGCCTTGAGCGAACCTGCCGCTGGCGAACCGCTGAACTCGGCAGTGACCACTATGCAACGGGCGGGCAAGATCGAGTTACAGCCCGCAATGCACCTAGCCCGCGCCGGCTACAAACGTAGCCTCCGTGACCGCCTCGCGGCCTGGGCAGACCACGAAGCCGCCCATGCTATCGCCGAGCGCGGCAACATGCGCACCTATCTCGCCGAATGCGCGCTGCTGGCCGGCAACCTGTGCCTCGACGAAGGCCGTGTGGGTGAGGCCGCCGCGCAGCACGCCGAAGTCGCGCGCCTGATCCGCGAAGACGGCTACGGCCGCCGCCTCGCCGAGCTGCATCTGCTCCACGCCCGCCTGCTCCACGCCCAACACGACCCCGCCGCCGCGCAGGCCCTGGCCGACGCCGAGGCACGCATCCGCGAAATCGGGCAGTGGTATTTCTGGCGCGAGTTGCGCGCGGTGGCCAAGGAAATCGGCGCCGCCGATCCCGGCGAGTGTCCCGATATCGGCCCGCGCAAGAAACAGAACGGGGCCAAGAAGAAACCACGGAAGAATTCCGCCAAACGCCGCTGAACTGCGGCGGCAGCGGGCTTACTTGTAAAGCTGCCGCGGCAGCCAGAGCCCGATATCCGGGAACACGTAGAGCAGCACCAGCGCCACTAGCTGGATGCCCATGAAGGGCATCATGCCGGCGAAGATCTGGTTGAGCGTCACGTGGGGCGGCGACACGCCCTTGAGGTAGAAGGCGGCCATGGCGACCGGCGGACTGAGGAAGGCGGTTTGCAGGTTGAGCGCCACCAGCAGGCCGAAGAACAGCGGGTCGATCTGGAAATGCGGCAGCAGCGGGATGAAGATCGGCATGAAGATGATGATGATCTCGGTCCATTCCAGCGGCCAGCCGAGGATGAAGATGATGAACTGGGCGAGGATCATGAATTGCAGCGGCGTCATGTTCAGCGACAGTACCCAGTTCTCGACGATGGCCTGTCCGCCGAGCAGGGCAAAGGCGGCGGAGAAGATGCTGGAGCCGACGAACAGCCAGCAAACCATGGCAGAGGTCTTGGCAGCGAGGAAGACGGATTCCTTCACCACCGTCATGTTGAGCTGGCGGTAGGCCGCCGCCAACACGAAGCCGCCGAGCGATCCGACCGCCGCCGCCTCGGTGGGCGTCGCCAGCCCGAAGGCGATGGAGCCGAGCACCGCCATGATCATCACGTAGAGCGGGAAAAAGGAGGTCAGCAGCATGCGGAAGATTTCCAGCCGCGGGAAATCCAGCAGCCAGTAAAACACCAGCAAGGCCAGGGTGCCGGCGGCAAAGGTCAGCCAGAAGGCGAGCGGCGCCGGCTGCCGGTCGGGCTGCCCTGCCGTCGGCGCCGGCACGGGCGGGGCGCTGGCTTCGGCCTTGGCGGCCGGCGGCTCCTGGATACCCTCCGCTGGCGGTTCCTTGATACCTGCCGCTTCCGGCTCGGCGGGCGGCTCGCTGATGCCGGCGGCTTTCGGTTCGTCCGCCACGGCGTCGCCCGGCTCACCGACCGAGGGCGCCAGGGCGCCGCCCATTTCCACCAGACCCGAGACGTCGACCTGGGCGGCCGGCTGGGTCGCCATCCGGTAGATCAAACCCATGCCGCCGAACCAGATCACCGCCGGCAACAGGGCAATCGTCAGTTGCCGGAGCACCGCCCGCACCGGCACGCCCGGCAGACCGGCGCGCAGCGCGGCGGCGAGGGCGGTCACCGAGCGCTGGCCGTAACGCTCGGCGACGGCGCGAATCTGCGGCGACAGCGGAATCTCGCGCTCCGCCATCGGCAGCGGCGGTGCCAGTTGCGGCTTCCACGCCGTCAGCAGGATCACGTAACCGACATACAGCGCCGCCAGCATGATGCCGGGGAAGAAGGCGCCGGCGTACAACTGCACGACCGAGACGCCGGCCGTGGCGCCATAGACGATGAGCAGCACCGAGGGCGGGATCAGGATGCCGAGGCAGCCGCCGGCGGTGATGACGCCGGCCGACAGCTTGACGTCGTAGCCGGCCTTGAGCATCGCCGGGAAGGCGAGCAGGCCCATCAGCGTGACGACGGCGCCGACGATGCCGGTGGCCGTGGCGAAGATGGCGGCGGTGGCCAGGGTCGCCACCGCCAGCGAACCGGGCACGCGCGCCAGCACGAGGTGGATGCTCCTGAACAGCTTGGCGACGAGGTTCGCCCGCTCCACCAGGTAGCCCATGAAGACGAACAGCGGAATGGCGATCAGCACGTCGTTGCTCATCACGCCGTAGGCGCGCTGCACCATCAGGTCGAGCGTCTGGCGCACGGCGATTTCCGGATTCGCGCTGCGGTAAGACAGCCACGCGAAGAACATGCCCATGCCCATCAGGGTGAAGGCCGTCGGAAAGCCGAGCATGATGGCGACGACGATCAGGGCCAGCATCAGCAGGCCGAGGTGGCCGTTGGTCATGTGGCCCCAGGGCATGAATATCGCCACCGGCAGCAGCAGGACGACGATCATGACGATGCCGAACCAGAGTTCCTTCCTCATGGCGCGGGCTTCCCGTGGTCTCTTTCCTGCCGGATTACATACTCGTCGAGCCGGGCGATGTCTTCGTCGCGAACATGGACGAGTTCCTTGAGCTTGTCGACATCCACTTCCGCGACGTCCGCGACGCGCGAGGGCCAGACGCCGTCGCGCAGGCAGAGCACGCAGCGCACGATCTCGACGCCCCCCTGCAGCAGCAGGAAGAAGCCCGCCGCCGGGATGACGAACTTGAAGGGATAGAGGGGCAACGGGTCGGGACTGAAGGTCTGCTCATTGATCGCCAGGGCATCGTTGGCATAGGTCCAGCCGGCGTAGGTCAGCGCGAAAATGCCGGGCAGGAAGAAGACGAAATACAGCACCAGGTCGAAACCGGCCTGCACGCGCTGCGGCAGGAAGCCGTAGAGCACGTCGCCGCGCACGTGGCCGCTCGCCGCCAGCGTATAAGCGCCGGCCATCATGAACAGCACGCCATAGAGCATGATCTGGGCATCGAGCACCCAGGGATGGGGCACGTTCAATACATAGCGCGAAAAGACCTCGGCAGAAATCAGCCCGGTCAGGCCGACGATGGCCCAAGCGAAGAAGTGGCCGACGAAGGTGCTGACCTTGTCGACGGCGAGCAGGATTTTTTTCATCGCGATCCTCCCTTGCCGAGCCGTCCGGGAGGTAGCCCGGACGGCTCGCCTTCAGGGCGAACGGTCGCTCATGCCTTGGCTCCCGGCTTCTTGGCGGCGAAGTAGTGGTTGTAGGCCATCTTGAAGTCCACGTTCGTGTCGTTCTGCCAGTGGCAGGCGCGCTGGGCAAAGGCCCGCATCGAATCGTTGATCTTCTTGAACATCGGATTCTCGGCACTCTTCGCGGCCAGAACCTGGTCCCAGACCTCCAGCTGCTTCCTGAGGATGGCGTCCGGCGTCTTGTAGAACTTGACGCCCTGCTTCTCGGCCATCTCCTGATAGTCGGTCGAGTAGCGGTCGATGGCCTTCCACGACATGTCGGCCGAAGCCGCCGATACGGCGTGCTTGATGATGGCCTTCAGTTCTTCCGGCAGCGCGTCGTACTTCTTCTTGTTGAAGAGAATTTCGAACTGCTCGGTGGACTGGTGGAAGCTTTGCAGCATGCAGACCTTGGCGACGTCGGGGAAACCCAGCAGGCGGTCGGAAGACGCGTTGTTGAACTCGGCGGCGTCGATCAGGCCTCGGTCCAGCGCCGGCACGATCTCGGCACCGGGCAGCGGATTCACCGCCGCGCCCATGCCCTTGTAGATGTCGACGGCCAGGCCGACGGTGCGGAACTTGAGGCCCTTCATGTCGTCGGCCTTGGTCACCGGCTTCTTGAACCAGCCGAAGGGCTGCGTCGGCATCGGGCCGTAGAGGAAGGAAACGACGTCGAGGTTGAGGCTCTTGTAGATTTCCTCCAGCAATTGCTGGCCGCCGCCGTAGTAATGCCAGGCGAGCACCATGTTGGCGTCCATGCCGTAGCCCGGCCCGGAACCCCACAGCGCCACGGCCGAGTTCTTGCCGTACCAGTAGGCGACGACGCCGTGGCCGCCGTCGAGCGTGCCCTTGGATACCGCGTCGAGCAGGTCGAAGGCCTTGACGACGGCGCCGGCCGGCAGCACCTCGATCTTCAGCCGGCCGCCGGTCATTTCATTCACTTTCTTGGCAAAGTCCAGCGCGTATTCGTGGAAGATGTCCTTGGTCGGCCAGGTGCTCTGCCAGCGCATGCTGATCGGCGACTGGGCGACCGAGATCATCGGAAAACCGGCGATGGCGCTGCCGGCGGCGGCCTGGGCCAGGAAGCGGCGACGGGCCGGTTTGGCTACTGCAACAGGGGTGGAATCGAGTTCTGACATGATCTCCTCCGGGGTCGAATGATCCGAATAACCATTTGATTTATATTGTTATATCCAACTACGCACGCAATTCATCGTAGTTCGCGATCTGATGCAAATCAAATTGCTTCGGAAAAATAATTCGCGCGACATCGCCGCGAGGCATGCCGGGCAGACAGCCGGAGGACGGTCGGGGGTAGGGTCAGGCGTTGGCGCTGGCCAGGGCGAAACGGGCCATGGCATCGACGACCAGCGGCGATTCGCCGACCGCCGGCGCAATCTCGATGGCGAGGTCGGGATGGCGGTCCATGGCGCTGGCGGCGAGCGGCGGCAAATCTTTGAGGACATGGCGGCCCGGCGCGAAGAAGATCGGCACGACGGTGATCTGCCGGATGCCGCGCGCCGTCAGGGCGTCGACGGCCGCCTCGAAGGACGGCTGGGTCAGTTCGAGGAAGCCGATCTCGACCTCGGCCTGCGGCTCCAGCGCCAGCAACGCGGCACGGATACGCTGGAAGGGCTGCACGTATTCGGGATTGCGCGCGCCGTGGCCGAACAGGATGATGCCTTTGCCGCTCATGTTTGCTTTTCCTTCCAGATGTTGCGGCACTCCGTCTCCTTGACGAAGAAGCCCGCCAGCCAGCCGAAGACGGCGGCCGCCGCCAGCAGCTTCAGGCCGCTGGCGTAGTCGGCGGCCGCATAGATGCGTACCCCGTTTACGATCGTGCCGTCCCAGGTCCGTTCCATCACCCAGCCGACGAGGGGCTGGAGGATGGCCGGGCCGAGGAAAATGCCGACATTGACGACGCTGGTGGCCATGCCGGACAGCGCCGGCGGATTCACCTCTTTGGCCGCCGCCCAGGACAACGTGAATCCTGCCGTCACCAGCCCCATGGCGCCGCACAGCGCATAGGTCGCCGGCAGCGGCAGGGCGATGCCCGAGAGCCACACGCCCCAGCCCAGCACATGGACGCCCGATACTGCCAGCATCACCGGCTTGCGGCGCCCGAGAGCGTCGGACACGCGCCCCCAGACGAGGCAGCCCAGCGCGAAGCCGAGGAAGTACACACTGACGTGATTCGCCGCCACGGCCCTTGTCAGACCATAGACCTGCGTCAGATACGGCACGGCCCACAGGCCGGCGAAGGTGAAGAAGGCGCCGCCCAGGCCGAGGTTGCCGAAGAAGCCCGGCCAGGTCGCGCGATTCCTCAGCACGACCAGCAAGCCAGAAAGCCAGGCGGTGCGGTCGACCTTGCCGGCCGGGGTCTCGGCCACCCAGATGCGGCTCGCCAGCGCGATGACGATGGAAAACACGCCCACCACCACGAACACCGATCGCCAGCCGGCCGCCTGCGTCGCCCAGGCCAGCGGCGCGCCGGCGAGGACCGAGCCGATGTTGCCGATCAGCATCGACAGGCCGACCAGGGTGGCGAAACGCCGCTCCTCGAAGCCGATGGCGATCAGCTTGAGCATGGCGATGAAGGTCACCGAGACGCCGAGCCCGACCAGCGTGCGGCCGGCGAAGGCCAGCTCGAACGTCGGCGCCAGCCCGAACAGCAGGCTGCCGGCGCCCGCCACCAGCCCGCCCCAGAACAGGATGCGGCGCGGCCCGAGCGTGTCGGCGAGCACGCCGGTGGGAATCTGCATCACCGTGTAGACATAGAAGTAAGTCGCCGCCAGGCTGCCCAACTGGGCGCCGCCGATGGCGAAAGTGGCTTGCAAGTCGCCGGAAATCGCCGCCGGCGCGACGCGGTGGAAGAAGGACAGCAGGTAGGCGGCAATCGCCAGCGCCAGGCCAAGGAGGGTCGCGGAACGTGTGGCGCTCAAGATTCGGCCTTCCCGCCGAGACCGACGCGATACCGCTCCAGCTTGGCTTCGTAGTCGGCGGCGTCGCCGTAGTCGAGGAAGCGGGCATAGCGCGCATGGGTGCCGAGCATCTTGCGCGCATGCTTGATCGGGCAGAAATACTCTTCGGTGCGCGCGATTATCTCCGCCATGTAGGCGATCAGGCCGTTGCCGTAGGCGCAGTACGTGCAGTGGAACTTCTCGATGAAGTTCAGGTATTCGAGTTGCTGCCGGTCGTAGATGAAGTACTCGGCGCGCCGCACTTTGCCGATGCCGTAGATCGGAAAGCAGCTCGCCTGGTAGAAGCTTACGCACAGATCGAGAATGAGCAGCGGCACGATCATGGCGTAGATGATCGGCCCGGTGATCAGGTTCTGCGGACGGTAGGTCACCAGCCAGCGGAAGAATCCCGTCTTCAGCTTGCGATGCGCCTGCCGTATGGATTCCTCGAACTCGACGCGCTTGCCATTGATCTGGAACAGCGCGCTGACCTCCTGTTCGCGGAGCGCCACCCGCATATCCTCTTCGAGGGCGGACATCTGGTCCAGCAACTGGCGTATGCGGTCGTTCATGGAGGACTCCGGTTCGGGCAGGCTCTACTGTAGCAGCCCGCCGCCGCTGCGCCGGCACCGAATCGGGGCCGGAAACCGGGGCTCCTCAGGCTTGCGGCCGGGCCATCGTCAGCACCGCCGCGCCCTGGAAAACGCCGCGCCGCAACTGGTCGAGCGCCGCGTTGGCCTGGTCCAGCGGGAAGCGCAGCACTTCGGTGCGCACCGGTATGCGCGGCGCCAGTTCGAGGAACTCGATGCCGTCGCGGCGCGTCAGGTTGGCCACCGAACGGATGCTGCGCTCGCCCCAGAGGATGTCGTAGGGAAAGGCGGGGATGTCGCTCATGTGAATGCCGGCGCAGACAACCGCACCGCCCTTCGCCAGATGCCGCAGCGCCTGCGGCACCAGCGCGCCGACCGGGGCGAAGATCAGCGCCGCGTCCGGCTGCCCTGGCGGCGGCGCATCGCTGCCGCCGGCCCAGGCGGCGCCGAGGCTGAGCGCGAACTCCTGGCTGGCCGTGTCGCCGGGGCGGGTGAAGGCAAAGAACTCGCGGCCCTGAAATTTCGCCACCTGGGCGACGATGTGCGCGGCGGCGCCGAAACCGTAGATGCCGAGCCGGCGCGCATCGCCGGCCAGGCGCAGGGCGCGGTAGCCGATCAGGCCGGCGCACAGCAGCGGCGCCAGCGACGCGGCGTCGCCGGCATCCGGCAGCGGAAAGCAGTAGCGCGCATCGGCGACGGTGTATTCGGCATAGCCGCCCTGAATCTGGTATCCGGTGAAGCGCGCCGCATCGCAAAGGTTCTCTCGGCCGGCGGCGCCGACGCCGCAAGTGCCGCAGGTCCAGCCGAGCCAGGGCCCGCCACCCCGCGCGCCGCGGGCCGAACGCC
>CAZWFC010000004.1:0-34429 GCA_964632965.1 uncultured Rhodocyclaceae bacterium | reverse complement strand
GGTGCGCGGGGTGCGCGCTGGCCAGCACTTCCCCGACGATCTCGTGGACGGGAATCACCGGCAGCAGAGGATCGGGCAATTCGCCGTCGACGAGATGCAAATCGGTGCGGCAGACGCCGCAGGCTTCGACTTCGATCAGCAGCGCCCCGTCGCCGGGTGCCGGCACCGGCAGCTCGGCCAGGCGCAGCGGCGATCCCGGCCGGTCGAGGATCATCGCGCGCATGCGAGTCTTCATCGAATGGCCGGTTTAACGGATGAACCGCGTGAGCGTCGGGTCGGATGCCAGCGCCGCGCGGTAGATGCGCAGCGCCACCTGGGCATCGTCGGCGGCGTAGAGTATCTGCCGCTCCGTCAATTGCGCGTTCGCCCAGTTGGAGGTCGAGGCCTTCTTCGACTTCTGCAGCTTCTGGCCGAAAAACAGGGCGACCGCGGTCTTGGCGCCGACCGAGCCCTTGTGGCTCTCGCTGCGCAGCGCGCGGGCGAGATCGAGGACATGCTGCGCAGCGATGCCGAGCTTGGTTTGCAGACGCGCGACATCGGACTCCAGCCCGAAGCCGACTTTCAATATCTGCTGCGACTCCAAAATGGCTTGCAAACCTTCGAACCGCGTCAGCCTCGCGACGGGGAACAGGAAGACGCGGCTGTCGGTGGCGAGCTGGATCAGGTGCGGGCCGGTCGACACCTCGCCGACCTTGAAGGTGGGCTTGGATTCGGTGTCGAAGCCGACCGCATCGGCGACCTGCAAGGCGGCAACCGCGGCGGCTTCGTCCGCCGCGGATTCGACCAGCAAGACGTCGGCACGGGCGATGCCCGGATACGGCGGCAGCTCGGGAACTGCGGAGATTGCCGCCGCGGTATCCATGACCTACGTCAGGCCTGGGCAGCCAGCGCCGCGATGCGCTCTTCGAGGCTGGGGTGGGTGGCGAACAGGCTCGTCACGCCACCCTTGCCGGCGATGCCGGCGCTCGCCATGTTCTGCGGCAGCGGCCCGGCCGACAGGCCGCCGAGGCGTTGCAGGGCGTGGATCATCGGCTGCGGCGTACCGAGCAGCCAGGCGGCGCCGGAATCGGCGCGGAACTCGCGCTGGCGGGAGAAGTACATGACGATCATGCTGGCAAGGATACCGAACAACAGGTCGCAGACGAAAACCGTCACCATGTAGCCGATGCCGGGACCCGACGATTCCTCGTCGTTGCGGCGCAGGAAATGGTCGACGAAATAGGCGACGACGCGGGCGATGAAGAAGACGAAGGTATTCACCACGCCCTGGATCAGGGTCAGCGTCACCATGTCGCCGTTGGCGATGTGGGCGATCTCGTGGGCCAGCACAGCCTCGGCCTCCTCCTTGCTCATGCCCTGCAGCAGGCCGGTGGACACGGCCACCAGCGAGTTGCTCTTGCTCGGGCCGGTGGCGAAGGCGTTCGGCTCGCCGTCGTAGATCGCGACCTCGGGCATGGGCAGGTTGGCTTTCTGCGACAGGCGGCGCACGGTTTCGACCAGCCAGAATTCGGTGGAGGTTTCCGGCGACACGATGACGCGGGCGCCGGTGGACCACTTGGCCATCGGCTTGGACATCCACAGCGAGATGAAGGCGCCGCCGAAGCCCATGAGGCCGGCGAAAACCAGCAGCATGCCGAGATTGAGGCCGTTGCCGGTCAGGTAGCGGTTGACGCCGAGCAGGCTGGCGGCAAGCCCCAGCACGAGCATGACGGCGAGGTTGGTGACGATCAGCAGAACGATGCGTTTCATTGCGGTACCTCCTGGTGGAACGAACGAATAAAGTTTACTTGCGGTTGGCGCGGATCGAACTGCCCAAGGACAGCACGATCAATGCCGCCCCGACGAGACCGGTGACGGCCTCTGGAATGTGATAGCGCACGCCGGCGAACATCACCGCCGCCAGGGCGCCGATGGCCCAGAAGGCGCCGTGTTCGAGATAGCGGTAGGTCTCCAGCGTGCCGCGCTCGACCAGCAGCAGGGTGAAGCTGCGCACGAACATGGCGCCGACGCCGAGGCCCAGTGCGATCACCAGCAGGTTGTTGGTCAGGGCGAAAGCGCCGATGACGCCGTCGAAGGAAAAGCTGGCATCGAGCACTTCGAGATAGACGAAGCCGGCCACGCCCTGGCGCACCACCGGATGACCGCTGCCTTCGTCGCCGCCGAGCAGGGCGGCGAGGCCCTTGACGAAGATGAAACAAACCACGCCCCAGACGCCGGCCGCAACGAACTCGCCGCGCTGCGCGCCGTCGAGCAGGCCGGCCATGAGCAGCAGCAAGGTGAGCGTCAGGGCGGCCTCGATGGCTTCCATCTTGCCCAGGCGCGTCAGCGGTCTTTCGAGCATTTCGAACCAGTGCTCGGTCTTGTGGCGGGCGACGAAGAAGCTGAGGAACACCATCATCAGGAAGGCGCCGCCGAAGGCGGCGATCTGGTGATGCGCGGAGGCCAGCACGCGGCCGTACTCGTCCGGGTCGTTGATCGCCAGGTCGATGGCGCGCAGCGGCCCCATATCGCCGGCGACGCCGACGATCAGCAGCGGGAACACCAGGCGCATGCCGAACACGGCGATGAGCATGCCCCAGGTAAGGAAGCGGCGGCGCCAGACGGCGTCCCAGTTTTTCAGCACGGTGGCGTTGACCACGGCGTTGTCGAAGGACAGCGAAGTTTCCAGCGCACCGAGAAACGCGACCGTCAACGCCGCCTTCGGACCGCCGACGAACCAGGCGACGACCACCGCCAGGGCGGTGAAAACGAAGGATCCGGAAAAATGCGACAACGATGATTTCAAGGTGGCAGCCTCTCAAGAGCGAAGGCTGCATCCTACGCAAATACCGTGACAGATAAAACCGAATAAAAACTTATCATTTCTTCGTAAAATACGAAACATGAAATCCAGCGCGCTCAACTACCGGCACCTCCACTACTTCTGGGTCGTCGCCCAGGAAGGCAGCGTCACGCGCGCCGCCGAGCGGCTCGGCGTCGCCGTGCAGACCATCAGCGCGCAACTGGCGCTGCTCGAACAGGCGCTCGGCAAGACCCTGCTGGCGCCGCAGGGGCGGCGGCTGGTGCCGACCGAAGCCGGCCGGCTGGCTCTCGGCTACGCGGACCAGATATTTCTGCTCGGCGAGCAGATGGCCGACGCGCTGGCGCAAAGCGACGCCGAACAAAGCCTGCGTCTGGCGGTGGGCATCGCCGACGCCCTGCCGAAACTGATCGCCTACCGCCTGCTGGAGCCGGCCCTGCAACTGCCGGAGCGTGTGCGCCTGGTCTGTCACGAGGGCGGCTTCGATGCCTTGCTGGCCGATCTGGCGCTGCACAAGCTCGACGTCGTGCTCACCGACCGGCCGGCGGGAACCCATGCCAGCCTGCGCGTCTTCAACCACCCGCTCGGGGAGTACCGCATCGCGCTGTTCGGCGTTGCCGCCCTGGCGCAACGCTACCGGGACGGCTTTCCGGCCAGCCTCAACGGTGCGCCTATGCTGCTGCCGACGCGCAACAATGCCCTGCGCGGACGCATCGACCAGTGGTTTGCCGCCAATGAAATCCGCCCCGACGTCGTCGGCGAGTTCGCCGACGGCGCCCTGCTGAAAACCTTCGGCCGCTCGGGACTCGGCCTGTTCCCGGCGCCGGCGGCACTGACCGCCGACATCGCCGCCCAGTTCGACGCCGTGCCGGTGGGAGAACTGCCGGAAGTCACCGAACAGTACTACGCGATTTCGAACGAACGCCGCATCCGCCATCCGGCGGTGGAGGCGATCCGCTCGGCGATCATGCTCCGGCAATAGACGGGAGCTACTTCTTTCCGCCCGCCAGCGCCTCGGCATGGCCATGACCCGCCACCTGCCGCCGGGCCTGGATGTATTCGCGCAGGGTGTCCTGCATGGGGGTGCCGGCCCGCGCCAGCTTCACCAGCGCGTCGAGCATTTCAAGCGAGGTCGCGCGGGTGCGGGTGACATCGAAAAACCAGCCGGCGGTGCGCACGCAGGCGGCGGCGACGGCCTCCGGCGTTTCGCCGGTGACTTTCGCCACCTGTTCGAGTTGCCCGCGCGTACGGACGACGCGGGCGTCGCTTTCCGCGACATCGTTGCCGAGCGCATGCACCGTCAGGCGGTAGGCGACGTTGTCGCCGAAATCCCCCACCGGTTCCGCGGCACCGGCCACGCCGCCCGACAAGGCCAGCAGCAAACCCAGCAGTCTCAGTTCCTTCTTCATCGTCCTACTCCTTGACCAGCAAATCGGTTGCGCCGAACTAGCGGCGCGGCGGCGGTGCCTGCGCCATGAGTTCGCGAACGCGCTCGACGACGTCGGCCGGCGGCGTCTGGTAGGCGAACTTGACGAGAAAGCCGCCATCGGGGCCGAGCAGGTAGATGCCCGCGGAGTGGTCGACCGAATACTGGTTCGCCGGTGCGCCCGGCTCGCGCACTTTCTCGTAGCGCACCTTGAAACGGTTGGCGGCGCTGCGGACCAGTTCCACCGGCCCGGTCAGGCCGATGATGCGGGCGTCGAAGAAAGCCGTGTAGTTCTTCAATACTTCCGCCGTGTCGCGCTCCGGGTCCACCGAGATGAAGATCGCCTGCAACCGCGCCGCCTGGTCGCCGAGGCGCTTGAGGATGTCGGCCATCTCCACCAGCGTGGTCGGACAGACGTCGGGGCAATAGGTGTAGCCGAAGCTGACGAGCTGGAAGCGGCCGGCGAAATCGCCTTCCGTCACCGCGCGGCCGTTGGCGTCGCGCAGCAGGTAGCGCGGCACGATGCCCGCCGGCAGCAGTTCTTCGTCGTCCGCCGCGAAGGCGGGCGCGGACAGAAGCAGAACAGCGGCCAGCAGGGCGGCCAGCTTCACTGCACCCCCGCCCGCTTCGCCGCTTCCTGCAGGTTCAGGTCCGTTACTTCCAGGCGCAGGCCGATCACGGGCAGTTCCGGACAAGCGGCGGACCCGTTGGTCTGGGTACGGAAAGCTTCGCTCGACGCCGTTTCGTAGGCTTCACCGAAGCGCCGCGTTTTCGGCACCCGCAGCAGCATCATGGCCTTGGCCTTGGTGACGAGGTCGGTATAGCCGCAGGCCAGCGCCGTGCCATTGACGCGCCCCAGTTCGACCGTGCCGGCCAGCAGATCGGCAATGGCGGGCGACTCGTCCGCCCCGGCCCAGACCGGGAGCGCAAAAAATGCGGCGACATAAAGCGGAATCAGGCGTTTCATCGGTCCATGCTCCTTCGGTGAAGGGTGCCGATTATAGGCCCGGCGTGACTTACAATCCCGCCAGCAACAATATCCGCCGGAGCCGTCATGAACATCCGCTGTTTCGCCGCCGCCGTTCTCGCCTGCCTGCCCATCTGGTCCGCCGCGCAGGATGCGACGCCCGCAACGACGAAGGGACAACTGGTCTATCTGCCCGTGTATTCACACATCTATCACGGCAGCCTCGACCGCAAGGGCAACCCCGGCAAGGTGCTGCTCTCGGCCCTGGTCAGCATCCGCAACACCGATCCGAAGCGCAGCATCCGCGTCACCTCGGCGCGCTATTTCAATACCGACGGCAAGATGCTGCGCGAATTCGTGCCGGTACCGCGCCTGGTGCCCGCCTTCGGCACCCTCGAACTGTTCGTCGAGCAGCACGACGAATCCGGCGGTTCGGGGGCGAACTTTTCCATCGTCTGGGATGCCGAGACCGCCGTCAACCCGCCGGTAATCGAGGCCGTGCATGCCGCCATCGAGGGTGCGCGCTCCCTGCTGTTCGCCACCTCGGGAACACCCATCCGTCCGGCGGATTAGACGTTCCGCCCGTCACCCTTGCACCAGAACCTGTTCGTCATCCTCCTGCTGCTCAGCTGCGCCGTCGCGGCGGTAGCCGTCACGCGGCGCGCGCGACTGCCGGCGATGCTGGCCTACCTGGCCATCGGCATCGCGCTCGGCCCGCATGGCGCAAAGGTCCTTGCCGAAAACCACGACGTCGAGAATTTGGCGGAATTCGGCATCGTCTTCCTGATGTTTTCCATCGGGCTCGAATTCAGCCTGCCGCGCCTCAAGGCGATGCGTTCGCTGGTGTTCGGCTTCGGCGCGGCGCAGATGCTGTTCACGGCGGCGGCGACCATGCTCATCACCTGGGTCGGCTATGGCCAGGACTGGCGTGCCGGCATCGCTGTCGGCCTCGCCGTCGCCATGTCGTCCACCGCCATCGTCGCGCGCATGCTGTCGGAACGCTTCGAACTGCATTCGCGTTCCGGCCGGCAGACAATGGGCGTATTGCTGTTCCAGGACCTGGCCGTAGTGCCCTGCCTGATTCTCCTGCCCGCGCTGGCGGACCCGGGCGGCGGGCTGTTGCGCGCCCTGTCGGTCGCCGCCCTGCAAGCGGCGCTGGTGCTGGGCGTGCTGGTCGTCGCCGGCCAGTGGCTGATGCGGCGCGTCTTCGACCTGATGGCGCATCAGCGCTCGGAAGAACTCTTCGTGCTGACGACGCTCTGGATCGTCGTCGGCCTCGCCTACGTCACCCACCTGGCGGGACTTTCGCTGGCACTGGGCGCCTTCGTCGGCGGCATGCTGATCTCGGAAACCATCTACCGCCACCAGGTCGAGGCCGACATCCGGCCCTTCCGCGACATCCTGCTCGGCCTGTTCTTCGTCACCATCGGCATGATGCTCGACGGCGGCTTCGTGCTGGCCAACATCCACCGCCTGCTGCTGGCCGTGCTGCTGCTCGTCGTCGGCAAGGGCGTGGTCGTGCTGTTCGTCGCACTGGCGGCGAAAAGCCCCGCCGACATCGCCCTGCGTACCGCGGCGCAGCTGGCCCAAGCCGGCGAGTTCGGCCTGGTATTGATCGGCCTGGCCGCCGAGCTCAAGCTCATCGCCGACGACGTTTTCCAGGTGACGCTTGCCGCCATGCTGATCTCCATGTTCCTGGCGCCCTTCCTGATCGAGCGCGCCGCGCGGCTGGGCGGCAGGATGGCCAAGGGCGACTGGGCACACAAGGCCAAGACCATCCACGACATCGCCGTCGACGCCTTCACCTTGGAGAACCACGTCATCCTCTGCGGCTATGGCCGCACCGGCCGGCGCATCGGCGACTTCCTCGCCGCCGAGGGCATTCCCTTCCTCGCCCTCGAACTCGATCCGCAGAGCATCAAGCACGGTGCGCCGGCCGGCGGCAAGGTGGTTTTCGGCAGCGCCGATCGCGCCGAGGTGCTCATGGCCGCCGGCCTGGCACGGGCGCGGGCGGTGGTGGTCGCCTACCCCGATCCGCACTCGGCCGAGCGCGTGGTACGACTGGTGCGCAGCCATCGCCCCGCCATACCCGTGGTGGTGCGGGTGGCCGACGACTCGTCGGTTGGTCGGCTGAAGGAAGCCGGTGCCACGGAAGTGATTCCCGAAGTGCTCGAAGGCAGCCTGATGATCGCCGCGGAAACCCTGGTCCAGCTCGGCGTTCCCGTCGAACAGGCGATGATGCGGGTACGCGCCGTGCGTGCCGAACGCTACGCCAGCCTGCGCGAGTTCTACAGCGACGTGCTCAAGCCGCGCCGGCGATGAATTCCGAACCGCCGTCAGGGCCCGCTCCCTGGCACGCGCTGCCCGCCGCCGACGCGGCCGCACGGCTCGACGTCGGCCCGGAGCAAGGCCTTGCCGACGACGAAGCGGCGGCCCGCCTGCTGCGCTTCGGGCCGAACCGGCCGACCGTCAAGCCGGGCCGCGGCGCCCTGCTGCGCTTCGCCGACCAGGTGCGCCAGCCGCTGGTGCTGGTGTTGGTCGCCTCCGGTCTCGTCACCGCTTTCCTCGGCGAATGGGTCGATTCCAGCGTCATTCTCGGCGTCGTCCTCGTCAATGCGGTGGCCGGCTTCGTCCAGGAGGGCAAGGCGGCGGCAGCCTTGGCGGCGCTGGCGCGCACGCTGGCGGCGGAAGCGACCGTCCTGCGCGGCGGCACGCGGCGCCGCATCGACGCCGCCGGACTGGTGCCGGGCGACATCGTCGTGCTCGCCGCCGGCGACAAGGTGCCGGCCGACCTGCGTCTGCTCGCCGCCAAGGAACTGCGCGTGGTCGAGGCGGGGCTCACCGGCGAATCCCTGCCGGTCGGCAAGCACACGGCACCCCTGGCGGCCGACACGCCGTTGGCCGACCGCGCCAACATGGCCTATGCCGGCACGGCGATCGTCGGCGGCCTGGGCAGCGGCCTCGTCGTCGCCACCGCCGACGCCACCGAAACCGGCCGCATCTCGCGCCTGATCGCGGCGGCGCCCGACCTTGCCACGCCGCTGACGCGCAAGATGGCGGTCTTCGCGCAGCGCATGCTGTGGGTGATCCTGGCGCTCGCCGCGCTCACATTCGCCGTCGGCGTCGCACGCGGCGAGCCCGTCGCCGCCATGTTCATGGCGGCGGTGGCGCTGGCCGTCGGCGCCATTCCCGAAGGCCTGCCGGCCGCCATCACCATCACGCTGGCCATCGGCGTCGGCCGCATGGCGCAGCGTCGCGCCATCGTGCGCCAGCTGCCGGCGGTCGAAGCGCTCGGCAGCACCACGGTGATCTGCACGGACAAGACCGGTACGCTGACCGAAAACGAAATGACGGTGCGCGAGATCCACGCCGGCGCACGGCATTACACGGTCGGCGGCCAAGGCTACGCGCCGGCAGGAAAAATCGAGGGCGCCGCCGGCCCCGCCCTGCGCGAAACCCTGCTCGCCGGCGTGCTCTGCAACGATGCCGGCCTGCATCACGGCGACGGCCATTGGCAGATCACCGGCGATCCGACCGAGGCGGCG
Source organism: uncultured Rhodocyclaceae bacterium (assembly GCA_964632965.1). Classification (GTDB taxonomy): domain Bacteria; phylum Pseudomonadota; class Gammaproteobacteria; order Burkholderiales; family Rhodocyclaceae; genus Nitricoxidireducens. The sequence goes on along the minus strand of CAZWFC010000004.1, from coordinate 25,691 downwards.
CTGCTGGTGGCGGCGCGCAAGGCCGGGCTCGACGAGGCGACGCTGCGGCAGGTCTTCCCGCGCTGCGACGAACGGCCCTTCGATTCGGCGCGCCAGACCATGACCACGCTGCACGAGATCGAGGGCCGGCGCGTCGCCTACGTCAAGGGCGCGCTGGAGCGGCTGCTGCCGGCCTGCAGCGACATGCTGGACGACGCCGGCCAGGCCGTCGCCATCGATGCGGCCGCCATTGAAAGCGCCGCCGCGGCAATGGCGCGGCGCGGCCTGCGGGTGATCGCCCTGGCGCGCTTCGCGCCGGCGGAGGCCTCCCTGCACGACGACCGGCCGCCGCGGGATATGGTCTTCCTCGGCCTCGCCGGCATGATCGATCCGCCCCGGACGCAGGCCGTCGCCGCGATACGCGCCTGCCATGCCGCCGGCATCGGCGTGAAGATGATCACCGGCGACCACAAGGAAACGGCGCTCGCCATCGCCCGCCAGGTCGGCATCGCCGGCGCCGACGACCTGGCGCTGACCGGTCGCGAACTCGCCGCGCTCGACGCCGACGCGCTGTGCCGGGCGGCGCGCGACATCGACGTCTTCGCCCGCGTCGAGCCCGAGCAGAAGCTGCGCCTGGTCACGGCGCTGCAGGCCGACGGCGAGATCGTCGCCATGACCGGCGACGGCGTCAACGACGCGCCGGCCCTGAAGCAGGCCGACATCGGCCTCGCCATGGGACGGAGCGGCACGGAAGTGGCGAAGGAAGCCGCAGCCATGGTGCTCACCGACGACAACTTCGCCACCATCGAGGCGGCCATCGAGGAAGGCCGCGGCATCTACGACAACCTGGTGAAATTCGTCACCTGGACGCTGCCGACCAACTTCGGCGAAGGCCTGGTGATCCTCGCCGCCATTCTTGCCGGCGTCGCCCTGCCGATCACGCCGCTGCAAATCCTCTGGATCAACATGACCACGGCCGTGCTGCTCGGCCTGACGCTGGCCTTCGAGCCGACCGAAGGCGACGTCATGCGCCGGCCGCCGCGGCCGCCCGCGCAGCCGATACTCGACCGGGCACTGGCGGCGCGCATCGTGCTCGTCGGCATGCTGCTGCTGGCCGGCGCCTTCAGCCTCTTCGCGCTGGCGTTGCAGCGCGGCCTGCCGCTGGCGGAGGCACGCACCGTGGCGGCCAACGTCTTCGTCATGGGCGAGGTGTTCTATCTGTTCAACTGCCGCTCGCTGACGCGCTCCGCCCTGGCAGTGCCGCCGTTTTCGAATCCCTGGATCTGGTGGGGCGTCGGCTCGATGCTCGTCCTGCAACTGGGCTTCACCTACCTGCCGGTCATGAACCGGCTCTTCGGCACGGCGCCGATTGCGCTGTCCGCGTGGCTGGAAATCCTCGCCTTCGCGACAGTGCTGACGCTCGTCGTCGATGGCGAGAAAGCCTTGCGGGCCAGGCTCTCTAGGCGTCCGCGACGATGACGATGTGCACGCGGTAAGGCCCGTGCGCACCAAGCACGATGGTCTGCTCGATGTCGCCGGTGCGCGAAGGGCCGGAGATGAAATTGGCGCCGCGCGGCAGTTCGCCGCGCTCGGTGCGGATCAACTGCCACGCCTCCTCCATGCCCGGCACGATGCGCGACGCAGCAACGATGGCGATGTGGGTTTCCGGCAGCAGGCTCACCGTGGCCGGCGTATCCGCACCCGAGAGCAGCAGCAGCGTTCCGGTTTCGGCGATGGCGCAGAAGCTGCCGGTGATGCCGACGAGGTCGGCGTCGATGGCGCCGCGCGCCGCCACCGTCAGTCCGGCTTCGCTCCAGAATAGTCCCGCCAGCGCCGGCCAGCAGACCGCCTGCGGCGTCAGTTGCAGCCCGCCCAGGTAGCGTGCGATGGCTGCTGGCACGTCGGCTTCGTCGGCCACCGTGTCGACGGTGCTCGACAGCCCCGCGGACTTTTCGCGGAAACGCGCCAGCAGCGAGGCCGCATCGCCGGCCACGGCCGGGCGCGGCCCCTGGTTTTTCGCCGCCAGCCAGGCGTCGATTTCGCCGCAGGCAACGGCGGCGTTGGCGGCATTGCGGCCGAGTCCGCTGCGCACGCGGCCGAGGATATCTTCGCGCGTCGTCATGCTCAGACCACCCGGTTGCGGCTTTCGCCGCGCACGAAGGCCTCGATGTTGTCGATCAGTTGGTCGGCCAGCGTCTGCATGGCGCCGGCCGACGCCCAGGCGACGTGGGGCATGAGGATGAAGTTGGGCAGCGCCAGCACCGCGGGGTCCAGCAGCGGGTTGCCGTCACGCGGCGGCTCCTGCGACAGCACGTCGAAACCGGCGCCGGCGATCCAGCCTTCGCGCAGGGCCTGCACCAGCGCGGCCTCGTCGACGATGCCGCCGCGCGCGGTGTTGATGAGGATGGCGTCCGGCTTCATGGCGCGCAGTTCCGCCGCGCCGATCATGCCGCGGGTCTGCTCGTTGAGCGGGCAGTGCAGCGAGACGACGTCGGCTTCGGCGAGCAGGGTGGCGAAGGAAACATAGCCTTCGCGCACGGCAGTCGCGCCCCGACGCTCGCCCCAGAGCACGCGCATGCCGAAGGCCTGGGCCAGCTGTGCGACGCCCTGACCGAGCGAGCCGCGGCCTATCAGGCCCAGCGTGGCGCCGTGAAGGTCGCGGATCGGGTGGTCGAAGAAGCAGAACATTTCCGCCCGCTGCCACTTGCCCGCGGCGAGGTCGGCACGGTAGGCGAGCAGCTGCCGGCGCAACGCCAGCATCAGCATCAGCACATGCTCGGGCACGGTGTGCGCGGCATAGCCGCGGATGTTGGTCACCGGCAGCTGATGCGCGCGGCACCAGGCCAGGTCGATGTTGTCGGTGCCCGTCGCGGCGCCGGCGATCAACTGGAGCTGCGGCAGGCGCACCAGCAGTTCGCCGGACATCTTCACCTTGTTGGTGATGACGATGGTGGCGTCCTTGAGCCGCTCGAACGTCTCGTCGGGCGCCGTCAGCGGATACTCGTCCCAGACATGCGGGAAGTCGGGCCGCCGCACCTCGGCACGGACGGAATCGCGTTCGAGGAAGACGATGCGGTGCATGCCAGGAACCCGCCTCAGTGCAGCCGGTTCTGCAGCAGGGACGCAAGTTCCTCGACCTCGACGGCCCGGCTGAAGAAGTGGCCCTGCGCGTCGCAGCAGTTGTGCTCACGCAGGAACCAGAGTTGCTTCTCGGTTTCGACGCCTTCCGCCACGACCCTCAGGTTGAGGCTGGTCGCCAGAGCGATGATGGCGTTCGAGATGGCCTGGTCGTTGATGTCGTTGTCGAGGCCGACGACGAAGGAACGGTCAATCTTCAGCGTATCCACGGGCAGACGCTTGAGGTAATTGAGCGAGGAGTAGCCGGTGCCGAAATCGTCGATCGACAGGCGCACACCCATCGACTTGAGTTGCCAGAGAATTCCCATGGTGTCCTTGGCGTATTGCATGACCATGCTCTCGGTCAGCTCGACTTCCAGCCACTGGGCGTCGAGGCCGGTATCGTCGAGAATTTCGGCGACCTTCTCGGCGAAGCGCGCGTTGCGCAACTGGCGCACCGACAGATTCACGGCGACGCGCACCGGCGGCAGGCCGCTGTCCTGCCAGGCCTTGTTCTGCGCGCACGCCTGCCGCAGCACCCAGTCGCCGATGGCACCGATGAGGCCGGAGTCTTCGGCCACCGGTATGAACTCGGACGGCGGGATCTCGCCGCGCGTCGGGTGATTCCAGCGCAGCAACGCCTCGACGGTGACGACACGCCCGGTTTCGATCTCGATCTCGGGCAGGTACACCAGCCGCATTTCGCCGCGCTCGATGGCATGGCGCAGACCGTGTTCGAGTTCGAAGATGTCACGCGGCTGCCCTTCGTGGCCGGGGCGGTAATACTGGAAGGTGTTGCGCCCCGCCTCCTTGGCGCGATACATGGCGATGTCGGCATGCTTGATGAGGGTGTCGGCCTCGTCGCCGGACATCGGATAGACGGCAATGCCAATGCTGGCGCCGACGAAGACGTCGCGCCCGACCAGCCGGAAAGGTGACGTCAGCGCCTCGATCACCTTCTCGGCAACATTGGCCGCACCGGCGGGACTGCCGAGATCGGCGAGGATAATGGTGAACTCGTCGCCGCCGAAACGGCTGACGGTATCCTCGGCGCGCACGACGGCGGCGAGACGATGCGCGGTTTCCTGCAACAGCGTGTCGCCGGCGCGGTGGCCCAGCGTGTCGTTGACCAGCTTGAAACGGTCGAGATCGAGAAACAACAGGCCGACGAACGCGTTGCTGCGCTTGGCCTGCACCAGCGCATGCTGGAGGCGGTCGGTAAACAGGAGGCGGTTCGGCAGGCCGGTCAGCGCGTCATAGTGGGCAAGGCGGTGCAGACGTTCCTCGTTCTGCTTGACGAGGCTGATGTCGGAAAACACGGCGACGTAATAGACGACGCGGCCGTCGCCATCGTGAATGGCGCTGATGTTGAGCCACTCCGGATAAACCTGGCCGTTGCGGCGCCGGTTCCATATCTCGCCCTGCCACTGGCCGCGCACCGCGAGTTCGGCCCACATGGCCTGGTAAAACGCCTCGTCGTGGCGGCCGGACTGGAGCACGCTGGGATTCTTGCCCAGCACCTCCTCGGGCAGGTAGCCGGTAACCGCGGTGAAAGCCGGATTCACCGAAACGATGTTGCCGCGGGGATCGGTGACGACGATGCCTTCCTGCGTGTTCTGGAACACCTTGTCCGACAACTGGAGATGCTGGCCGGCCTGGCGTCGCTCGCGGATGTCCATCATCAGGAACAGCGTGCCGGCCGGCACGCCGTCGGCGTTCCTGAGAGCCGCAGCGTGCAGGCTGACGTCGACACGCGTGCCCGACTTGGCCAGGCGGCTGGTTTCGAGATCGCAGACGGCGTGGCCCGCGGCCATCGAGTCGGCCAGGCTTTCGAACTCGGGCCACTGTTGGTATGAAACCAGCGGACACGGACGTCCGATGACTTCCTGCGCACGCCAGCCGAACAGATTCTCGGCGGCCGGATTCCACAACCGCACCGAGCGGTCCGGCGCCAGGACGACGAGAGCCATCGGCAGCGACTGCACGAAGGACGAGAGCAGTTGCGCATCCCGACGCAGCGTCTGTTCCAGGCATCGCACCGGGGTTACGTCGCGCAGCACGGCAACGTAGGCCGCGCCGCCTTCCCACACGGATGCCGCGACGCGCATCTCGGCCAGCCCCCAGGTGCCATGATCGTGCGGAATATCGATCTCCGCGGTCTCGCCCGTGACGACCGGAAAACCGAAGCTGGTGCCGATCAGGTCGTAGCTGCCGCAGCGAAACAGGCTGCCGCCGGCGCGATTGGCGAAGCGCACGGTGCCTTCGTCATCGACGACGACAATGCCGTCCGGTGCATCCTCGATCCAGCGCTGTGCCAATGCCAACATGCTTTATTCCTTTTTTTTCGCATCGTGTCGATGGAGCGCCAGTCCGGCGAGCACTTTGTCGACGTCGGCCAGATCGCCGATGATGCGGCGGATCGGGTGCGGCAGTTCCCTGACCACCGTCGGCGTCGCCAGGATGCGTTGTGCGCGGGCCTCTGCCGGATGTTCGAGCACGTCGACCACTTCGAGTTCGTAGCGGTGGGGAAACTCATCCTCGCACAGGCGCTGAAGTTGCGCCAAGGCCTGACGCGAGCGCAGCGTGTGGTCGGTGACGTAGAGCTTGAGCCGAAATTTTTCGTCGTGGTTCCGCATGGACTGGCTATGACTTAAGAATTAATTTTTTATTTTACCGGCATTTTCGGTAAAGTTCCCGGAAGGTCCTGCCTTCGGGGGCGGGAAAGTCGCGGCCCTGCGTCCATTCCGGCGCGACGCCGAGGACGCGGATGCGGTTCGCGCCGCCGGCCAGCCATTTGAGGTAGCGCGCGGCGAGCCGCGCTCCGAATCCATAGAGCCGGGGCGAAGCGGCAACCCGGGCCCAGGCCTTGATTGCCAGGCGTTCGGCCAGTGGCCGCAGGTTTTTCGCGACCTGCTTTTCGCGCAGCTTGCGCATCAGTTCCGGCAGGGGGATCAGCACCGGGCAGACGGCGCTGCATTGGCCGCAGAGCGTCGCCGCCTGCGGCAGGTCGAGGGCGTTTTCGATGCCCATGAAAAGAGGCGTCAGCACCGAGCCCATCGGTCCCGGATAAACCCAGCCGTAGGCATGGCCGCCGACCGACTGGTAGACGGGGCAGTGATTCATGCAGGCACCGCAACGGATGCACCGCAGCATGTCCTGAAATTCGCCGCCGACGACGTCGGCGCGGCCGTTGTCGACGAGAACGTAGTAGAGGTGCTCGGGACCATCGCTCTCCCCGGGCTGCTTCACGCCGGTCAGCACCGACACGTAGTTGGAGATCGATTGGCCGGTGGCCGAGCGTGGCAGCAGGCGCATCAGCAGCGCCAGGTCCTCCAGCGTCGGGATGACCTTCTCGATGCCGGTGACGACGACATGCACGCGGGGCAAGGTCGTCACCATGCGGCCGTTGCCTTCGTTGGTGACAAGCGCGACGGAACCGGTTTCGGCGACGAGAAAATTGCCGCCGGAGATGCCCATTTCGGCACTCAGGAAGTGGCTGCGCAGCACCTCGCGCGCCTCGCGCGTGAGCTGCGGAATGTCGGTCTTGCGCGGCTTGTTGTGCGTTTTGGCGAAGAGGTCGGCGACCTCGTCGAGATTCTTGTGCACGACGGGCGCGATGATGTGCGAGGGCGCCTCGTTGTCGTTGATCTGAAGGATGTACTCGCCGAGGTCGGTCTCGACGGGCTGCACACCGGCGGCCTCCAGCGCCAGGTTGAGGCCGGCCTCTTCCGAGAGCATCGACTTCGACTTGGTGGCCTTGGTCACGCCGTGGCGCCGGGCGATGTCGACGACATGGCGGCAGATTTCGGCGCCGTCCTTCGCCCACAGCACCGTCGCACCGCGCGCCGCGGCGTTCTGCTCGAAGCGTTCCAGCCAGAGGTCGAGGTCTTTCAGGACGCGGTTGCGCACGTCGCGCGCCGCAGCGCGCGTGGCTTCGAAGTCGTCGATTTCACGGATGGCGACGACGCGCTTGTCGACGAACTTGCCTTTGGCCTTCTTCAGGTTGGCCTGCAGCGGGACATCCGCCAGCTTGGCGGATGCGCTGGCCTTGAAGTGCATGGATTTGATGTCCATCTCACTCGCCCGCCAGCACTTCGGCAATGTGCAGCACCCGCGTCGTTTCGTCCCCCAGACGGCGCAGTTTGCCTTCGATGTTGAGCAGGCAGCCTAGGTCGCCGCCGACTACGGCGTCCGTGCCGGCCGCGCCGATGTTGGCGCACTTCTTTTCGGCGATGGCCGACGAAATATCGCCGAACTTGACGGCAAAGGTGCCGCCGAAGCCGCAGCACTCTTCCGCGCCGGCCATTTCCTTGAGTACGACACCGGGTACCCTGGCCAGCAGCCGGCGCGGCTGCTCCTTGATGCCGAGGCTGCGCAGGCCGGTGCAGGAATCGTGATAGGTGATCGAACCGTCGAAACGGCCCGGCACGGCCTCGACTTTCGCGACATTGACGAGGAAGTCGGTCAATTCATGGACGCGGCTGGCCAGCGCAACGGCACGGCCGTGCCAGGCGGCATCATCAGCCAGCAGGCCCGGATATTCGTTGCGGATCTGGTCGGCGCAGGAGCCGGACGGGGCGACCAAGTAATCGTAGCCCTCGAACTCGGCAATGGTTTTGCGCGCCAGCATGGCGGCGGCAGCGCGATCGCCTGAGTTGAACGCCGGCTGGCCGCAACAGGTCTGCCTTTCCGGTATGACGACCTCGCAGCCGGCGGCTTCGAGCAACTCGATGGCGGCGAAGCCGATGCGCGGGCGCATCAGGTCGACGAGGCAGGTGACGAACAGGGCGACGCGCATACACGGCAACTCCTGAAATGCTGCTGGGCAGGCCCGTTGCGACGGGCGTTTCACAATGTGGCATACTAGACCAACCGTCAGGAAATCAAAAGAAACACCGTGTCCAACCCCGCCCCCGAAGTCAAAAACCCCATCCAGGTCATCGAGCGCATGATGAAGCTGCTCGACGTTCTTTCCTATTACCACGACCCGGTGAGCCTGAAACAACTGGCGCTGGAAACCGGCCTGCATCCGTCGACCGCGCACCGCATCCTCGGCGCCATGTCGATGAACGGCTTCGTCGAGCGCGCCGATCCGGGCACCTATCGCCTCGGAATACGCCTGCTGGAACTCGGCAACGTGGTCAAGTCGCGCATCAATATCCGCGACTCCGCCATGCCGCTGATGCAGCAGTTGCATCAGCGCATCGGCGAGAGCGTCAATCTCGGCGTGCGCCAGGGCGACGAGATCGTCTATGTCGAGCGCACCTCCAGTGGTCGTTCCTCGGTGCGCGTCGTGCATCTGGTCGGCGCCCGGGCGCCGCTGCACGTGACCTCCGTCGGCAAGCTCTACCTCGTCGAGGACGGTCCGCAGAAAGTCAAGGAATACGCCAAGCGCACCGGCCTGCCCGGCTACACGCCGACCTCGATCACGACGCTGGCGGCGCTGGAGAAGGAACTCGAACGGGTGCGGCGCCATGGCGTCGCCTTCGACAACGAGGAAATCGAGCAGGGTCTGCGCTGCATCGCGGCGCCGATACGCGACGACGCCGGCGAACTGGTGGCGGGAATTTCGGTCTCGGCCCCCGCGGAACGCCACAATCCCGACTGGGCCGCCATCGTGCGCGAAACCGCCGACGAGATTTCGACGGCCATCGGCTACAACAAGCCCGTCAAATGACAACGGGGGCCGCAGCCCCCGTTCTCTCCGCTGCCGGCAGTACCGTTCAGCCCGCGGCCGGACGTTGCGCCAGTTGCGCGCTTTCGACCCAGCGCTTGATGCGGTTGGCGTCGCCGATGCGCGTCATCTTGCCCCAGGAATCGAGCAGCACGATGATGGTCGGCTTGTTGTTGATCCAGGTATGCATGACGAGGCACTTGCCGGCTTCGTTGATGTAGCCGGTCTTGGACAGGCCGATCTCCCAGTTCGGGCTCTTCACCAGGCTGTTGGTGTTGCGGAACATCTGCGGCCGACCGGCGACGATCACGGAGCGCTCGGTGGCGGTGGAAAATTCGCGGATCAGCGGGTATTCGTAGGCGGCGGCGACCATTTTCGACAGGTCGCGGGCGCTGGAAACATTCGAAGCCGTCAGTCCGGTGGGGTCGGCGAACTGGGTGTCGGCGAGTCCGAGCGCCTGGGTCTTGCGGTTCATGGCGGCGACGAAGGCTTCGCGGCCGCCCGGATAATGGCGCGAGAGAGCCGATGCGGCACGGTTCTCCGAGGACATCAGGGCGAGATTGAGCATTTCCTCGCGGGTGAGGCGGGTGCCGACGCGGAGGCGGGAATGCGTGCCCTTGAGATTGTCGACGTCCTCTTCGGAAATCGTCAGCACTTCGTTCAGGCTGGGCTGGGCATCGAGGGAAACCATCGCCGTCATCAACTTGGTGATGGAGGCGATCGGCACGACGGTGCTGGGATTCTTCTCGTAGAGTACGGCGCCCGTGATCGGGTCCTGCACCAGGGCGGATGCCGACTGAAGGAGCAGACCCTGGGCGTCTTCGAGCGAGGCACTCTTGTGGTGATGCTTCGCCTTCACCGCCTTCGCCGGCTTGTGCTTCTTGACCGCTACGGCCTTCTTCTTCGCCGTGGCGGCGAGGGTTTCCCCGCTACCGGCACCCAGCGCCAGGCTCACGACCGCGAGCAATGCAATCCAGCTTCGTTTCATTGTTCCCTCCTGAACGACCGGCGCAGTTTACCACCCGACGCCTATATTTCAATTCGAATTATCGACACAATTCCAACAAAATGAAGGAAGTGGAATGCAAAGCTCAAGTTGCGGGCGATGTTATCCCCAAGCCGAGGAAGGTGGACACCTCGTCGCGGCGCGCCATCGTGTCGGAGTACCCCAAGGCGATCAGCGCCCGGGTATACGACTGTTCGAACAACAGGTAGCTCGTCAATGCGCCGCCGTTCCGGTTCATGGCGCCGATGCCGCGCAATAGGGCCCTGACCGGCCACGGCAGCGCCCGTGCATGGCGGGCGGCGAGATGATCGAGGCGCTCGGAGGGGAAAATGTGCAGCACATCGATCGGGCGCAGGGTGACGCCGCGCTCATGCCGCGTCGCCTCCGGGATCGACGACAGCGTGCGGTTGATGCGGATCATGCGTTCCAGATCGACGGCGAGGCTGTCGAGAAATATGCTCGACATGGCGTGACCGGCGATCTGCGCCAGCGAAGGATAGGCCTCGTCCTGGGGGCGCTCCTTCTCCGCCTTGACGCGTCCGGCGCCGATCACCAGGATGCGGTCCGCACCGAGGTGGATGGCCGGCGAGATCGGCGCCAACTGGCGCATCGAGCCGTCGCCGAACCATTCGCGATGCAGGCGCACCGCCGGAAAGAAGAAGGGAATCGCGGAGGAAGCCAGCAGGTGGTCGACGCCGAGTTTGACGTGGGCGCCGAAGCGCTGGGTACGCTTCCAGGGTTCCAGGTCGGCACGCCCCTGAAAGAAGCTCACGCTCTGTCCGGAAGAATAACCGGAACAGGTGATGCTGACGGAGTGCAGTGCGTGCTGGGCGATGGCCCGCTCGATGCGGCTGAAGTCCAGGCTCTTTTCCAGCAGGCGCCGCAGCGGAGTGTTGTCGAGCAGCGAACGCGGGCTGCGGTGGGTCAACCAGCCGAATGCCAGCGTCGACAGCCAGCGCGCTCCGGCGACGCCGATGCCCCAGGGGTCCGCGCGATAGACGTCCGCCGCATGGATGTTGGCCCAGACGGCGTCGAGATGATCGACGCCGGCGCCGAAATCCTCCGCCCAGGCGGCGATGGTCGCGGCATTGATGGCGCCCGCCGACGTGCCGCAGACGATGGGAAAAGGGTTCTTTGCGGCATCGGGCGACAGTTCCTTGACGGCCCTGAGCACACCGACCTGATAGGCGGCGCGCGCCCCGCCGCCGGTGAGGATCAGCGCCGTCCGCGACCTGCCCGGCGACATCTAGGCGTTCGACCTGGCCTGTTGCTGCGCGGCCTCGACGGATAGCAGCGCCGTGACGTTGACGATGCGCCGCACGGTCGCCGTCGGCGTCAGGATGTGCACGGGTCGCGCGGCGCCCAGCAGCATCGGCCCGACGGTGAGGCCGTCGCCGGCGGCCGTCTTCAGCAGGTTGAAGGCAATATTGGCGGCATCGAGCGTCGGCATGATGAGGAGGTTGGCATGGCCCTTGAGCTTGGAGGGCGGGAAAACCTGCAACCGGATGTCTTCCGAGAGCGCGGCGTCGCCGTGCATTTCGCCGTCGACCTCCAGGCCGGGCGCCCGCTCGCGCAGCAATTCCAGCGCCCGCCGCATCTTCAGTGCCGTCGGAGTGTCGTCCGTGCCGAAACTGGAATGCGAAAGCAGCGCCACCTTGGGCGCGAGGCCGAAGCGCTTGACCTCCTCGGCGGCCAGACAGGTCATTTCGGCGATCTGCTCGGCGGTCGGATCGTAGTTCACATAGGTGTCGCCGATGAACAGGGTGCGCGTCGGTAGCACCAGCATGTTCATGGCGTAGAAATTATCGACGCCGGCGCGACGGCCGATGACGTTGTCGATATAGCGCAGATGCAGCGAGTGCTTGCCGAAGGTGCCGCAAATCAGCCCTTCGGCATGCTTGCGGCGCACCAGCATGGCGCCGATCAGAGTGGTGCGCCGGCGCATTTCACGCTTCGCGTACTCGACACTGATGCCCTTGCGGCACATGATTTCGTAATAGTCCTGCCAGAGTTCCTTGTAGCGCGGATCGGAGTCTGGATTGACGAGCTCGAAGTCGTTGCCGGGACGGATGCGCAAGCCGTGGCGGGCGATCTGGCGATTCACTACATCGGGGCGCCCGATCAGGATCGGGCGGGCGAGACCTTCGTCCACGACCGTCTGCACGGCGCGCAGCATGCGTTCGTCCTCGCCCTCGCAAAAGACGATGCGTGCCGGGCGTTTCTTGGCCGCAGCGAACACCGGCTTCATGGCGAAGCCGGAGTGATAGACGAATTCGCTGAGTTGCTGGCGATAGACATCCATGTCGGCGATAGGCCGTGTCGCCACGCCGGAATCCATCGCCGCCTGCGCGACCGCCGGAGCGATCTTGAGAATCAGACGCGGATCGAAAGGCTTGGGAATCAGATATTCGGGACCGAAGGCCATTTCCTCCCGACCATAGGCGGCCGTCACCACCTCGGACTGCTCAGCGTGGGCCAGGGCGGCGATGGCCTTCACCGCCGCGACTTTCATCGCTTCGTTGATGGTGGTCGCTCCGACATCCAACGCGCCGCGGAAAATGAAGGGGAAGCACAGCACGTTGTTGACCTGGTTCGGGTAGTCGGAGCGGCCGGTGCCGATGACGACATCCGGCCGCACCGCCTTCGCGTCTTCGGGCAGGATTTCGGGCTCCGGGTTTGCCATCGCCAGGATCAGCGGATTCGGTGCCATGGTCTTGACCATCTCGGGCTTGAGCACGCCCTTGGCGGAGAGGCCGAGGAAGATGTCGGCGCCGGGCATGATGTCGCCCAGGCTGCGGGCATCCGTTTCCTGCGCGTATTGCGCCTTCGATGCATCGAGTCCGGCGCGGCCACTGTGGATCACGCCCTTGCTGTCGACGACATAAACATTGCGGCGGTCGAGTCCGACGCTGACCAGCAGGTTGAGGCAGGCGATCGCCGCCGCCCCGGCGCCGGAGCAGACGAGCTTCACCGTGCCGATATTCTTGTTGACGACGCGCATGCCGTTCAGCACGGCGGCAGCGGTGATGATGGCCGTGCCATGCTGATCGTCGTGGAAAACGGGAATCTTCATGCGCTCGCGCAGCTTGCTCTCGACGTAGAAGCACTCGGGCGCCTTGATGTCTTCAAGGTTGATGCCGCCGAAGGTCGGTTCCAGCGAGGCGATGATGTCGACGAGCTTGTCGGGGTCCAGTTCGTTGATCTCGATGTCGAAGACGTCGATCCCGGCAAACTTCTTGAACAGCACGCCCTTGCCTTCCATCACCGGCTTGGCGGCGAGCGGGCCGATGTTGCCCAGCCCCAGCACCGCGGTGCCGTTGGTGATGACGGCGACCAGGTTGCCGCGCGAAGTGTAGAGCGAAGCGGTGGCCGGATCGCGGACGATTTCGTCGCAGGCCGCCGCCACGCCAGGCGAATAGGCGAGCGACAGATCGGCCTGGTTGGTCAGCGCCTTGATCGGCGTGACGGCGATTTTTCCGGGCTTGGGCAAACGGTGATAGTCGAGTGCGGCTTTGCGGATTTCTTCGTCCATTTTGGTTCCAGTAGCGCGTGCCAGACGTGGTCAGGGTCGGTCGAATTCGCAGATTGTGGCATAATTTTTCTTTTTGGCGGCACAGCATCCTTTGATGCTGGCCCAGTGGAGAGAATCGATGAGCAACCCAATTGCAGCCCCCGATTACGTCAAGAACGCCAAGCTTATTGCCTGGGTCGCCGAGATGGCGGCTCTCACCCAGCCGGACAACATCGTCTGGGCCGACGGCTCGCAAGAGGAGTACGACCGCCTGTGCGCCGAAATGGTCGCCTCCGGCACGATGGTCAGACTCAATCCGGCGAAGCGCCCGAATTCCTTTCTCGCCTGCTCCGACCCCTCCGACGTGGCGCGCGTCGAAGACCGCACGTATATCTGCTCCGCCAGGAAGGACGACGCCGGCCCCACGAACAACTGGGAAGAGCCGGCCAAGATGCGCGAAACCCTGAACGGCCTGTTCAAGGGCTCGATGAAGGGCCGCACCCTGTACGTCATCCCCTTCTCGATGGGCCCGCTGGGTTCGCCCATCGCCCACATCGGCGTCGAAATTTCCGACAGCCCCTATGTCGTCACCAACATGCGCACCATGACGCGCATGGGCCGGGCCGTTTACGACGTACTCGGTACCGACGGCGAATTCGTGCCCTGCATGCACAGCGTCGGCGCGCCGCTCGCGGCCGGCGAGACGGATGCGAAATGGCCCTGCAATCCGACCGTCAAGTACATCGTCCACTTCCCCGAGACGCGCGAGATCTGGTCCTACGGTTCCGGCTACGGCGGCAACGCACTGCTCGGCAAGAAGTGCTTCGCGCTGCGCATCGCCTCGACCATGGCGCGCGACGAAGGCTGGCTGGCCGAACACATGCTGATCCTCGGCGTCGAATCCCCGGCGGGTGAAAAGAGCTACGTCGCGGCAGCCTTCCCGTCGGCCTGCGGCAAGACCAACTTCGCCATGCTGATCCCGCCGAAGACTTTCGACGGCTGGAAGATCACCACCGTCGGCGACGACATCGCCTGGATCAAGCCCGGCAAGGACGGCAAGTTCTACGCCATCAACCCGGAAGCCGGCTTCTTCGGCGTCGCCCCGGGTACCTCCGAGAAGACCAACTTCAACGCCCTGGCGACCTTGAAGGAAAACATCATTTTCACCAACGTCGCCCTGACCGACGATGGCGACGTCTGGTGGGAAGGCATGACCAAGGATGCCCCGGCCCACCTGATCGACTGGCAGGGCAAGGACTGGACGCCCGCGGACGGCAAGGCCGGCCGCAAGGCGGCCCACGCCAACTCGCGCTTCACCGCCCCGGCGAACCAGTGCCCGTCGATCGACTCCGCCTGGGAGAGCCCCGAAGGCGTGCCGATCTCCGCCTTCATCTTCGGCGGCCGCCGCGCCACCACCGTGCCGCTGGTCTATGAAGCGTTCAACTGGAATTTCGGCGTCTATATGGCCTCCACCCTCGGGTCGGAAACCACGGCCGCCGCCTTCGGCGCGCAGGGCGTGGTGCGGCGCGATCCCTTCGCGATGCTGCCCTTCTGCGGCTACCACATGGGCGACTACTTCAACCATTGGCTGAAAATGGGCCACGTCGTCGAGCACACGCCGAAGATCTTCTGCGTGAACTGGTTCCGCATGAACGAAAAGGGCGAATTCATGTGGCCGGGCTTCGGCGACAACATGCGCGTGCTCAAGTGGATCGTCGACCGCGTCAAGGGCCGCGTTCCGGCGCGCGAGACGACGCTGGGCTGGATGCCGCGCTTCGAGGATATCGACTGGTCCGGCACCGACGTCACCAAGCCCGAGTTCGATGCCCTGACCCAGGTCGATGCCGATGCCTGGAAACAGGAACTGGCCCTGCACAAGGAGTGGTTCGACAAGATGGGTGAAAGACTGCCCAAGGAACTGGCCCTGAAGCGCGAGCTGTTCGACCTGTCGCTCGTCGATTGAGCCCCGCCGTCAGCGCGCATTCCTGAACGTGTCAAACGGCCACCCGCGGGTGGCCGTTCCCTTTTTGGGAGAAAGCCGGATGCATACTGCCGCACGCATGGCCGACATCGGCCCGTTCCACGTCATGGACCTGATGGCGCGAGCCAAGGCGCTCGAAGCGCAGGGCCGCAACATCATCCATATGGAGGTCGGCGAACCGGACTTCCCGACACCGGCTCCGGTGATAGAAGCGGCACAGCGCTTCATTGCCGGCGGACAGGTGTTCTACACGAATGCGCTGGGACTGCCGGAGTTGCGCGCGGCCATCGCGCAGTTTTACGCCGACCGCTACGGGGTCGATGTCGATCCGGAACGCATCGTCGTCACCGCCGGAGCCTCGGCGGCACTGCTGCTGGCGCTGGGCGTCCTGATCGATCCGGGCAACGAGCTGCTTCTCGCCGATCCCGGCTATCCATGCAACCGGCACTTCGCACGTCTCTTCGAGGGAAAGGCGAAGTCCATCGCGGTCGGCCCCGAATCGGCGTACCAGCCGACCGCCGCGCAGGTCGCCGCCGCCTGGGGGCCGCAAACACGCGCACTGCTGGTGGCATCGCCCTCCAACCCGACCGGCACGCTGCTCGATTCAGCGCATCTGGCTTCGCTCTGGCAAGCAGTCGCACAGCGCGGCGGTGCCCTGCTCGTCGATGAGATTTATCACGGCCTGACCTATGGAACCGATGCCGCCACCGCGCTCCATCTTTCCGAAGACATTTTCGTCATCAACAGCTTCTCGAAGTATTTCGGCATGACCGGCTGGCGGCTGGGCTGGCTGGTCGTACCCAAAGCCTATGTGCGCGATGTCGAAAAGCTGGCGCAGAACCTGTACATCGCACCATCTTCGCCGGCCCAATTCGCGGCGCTGGCCGCCTTCAAACCGGAAACCACGGCGATACTCGAAGCACGGCGCCGCGAATTCCAGGCGCGGCGCGACCTGCTGCTGCCGGGTCTGGCGCGTCTGGGATTCGAGATTGGCGCCGCGCCGCAGGGTGCGTTCTATATTTACGCGGGTCTGGGGCAGTTGGCGGCGGACAGCTTCCGCTTCGCGCTCGACCTGGTCGATGGCGCAGGAGTGGCGGCAACCCCCGGGCTCGACTTCGGCAGCAACGCGCCGGAGCGCCACATGCGCTTCGCCTACACCGTCACGCAGGAAAAACTGGTCGAAGGCCTCGCCCGGATAGAGCGCTTCATCGCAGCATAAGGCATCAAAAAAGAACAGGCATGGCGACGAACCGTTTAACGGCGTCACCATGCCTGTGATGTGGTCGCGCGGGCAGAACTAGCCTGCCCGCCCGAATCCAACACCGGCCTATCAGGACGGGCGCGAGCCGGTCGGAAAAGGCCAAGCCGCAGCGGGGTTCAGGGAAGACTTGAGTCCCGGAGCAGCGGCGGTCGACGGAGCGGGGGCGGGAGCGGCGGCGGGTTTCGCAGCAGCCTTCTTCGCCACGGGCTTCTTGGCCGGAACAGCAGCCTTCTTCGCCGGAGCAGCCTTCTTCGCCACGGGCTTCTTGGCGACAGCCTTCTTGGCGGGAGCGGCAGCCTTCGCAGCCGGAGCAGCCTTCTTCGCTACGGGCTTCTTGGCGACGACCTTCTTCGCCGGGGCGGCCTTCTTCGCAGCGGGCTTCTTGGCGACGACCTTCTTCGCCGGAGCAGCCTTCTTCGCTACGGGCTTCTTGGCGGCAACCTTCTTCGCCGGAGCAGCCTTCTTCGCAGCGGGCTTCTTTGCAGCAGGCTTCTTCGCCGCGACAGCCTTCTTCGCGACAGGCTTCTTCGCCGGAGCGGCCTTCTTCGCAGCAGGCTTCTTCGCAGCGGGCTTCTTCGCCGGAGCAGCCTTCTTAGCGGCAGGTTTCTTCGCCGCGGGTTTCTTGGCTTTCTTCTCTTCAGCCATATCGAACCTCCTTAGAACAAGATAACAGGAAAGGAAACACCATTTACTGCAAACCCGTCTGGGCTAGCACGGATTATCCAATGCCTTCAAGAATCGAAAGCGATGAATTCCTCACGATTCTCCGCCCATATCGCCGGTCAATACCGGGGCCGGAGTTCGTTTCCAATACCGCTGTTGGATTGATTCGGTTCTGCCGCCGCAGCGTCTGCGCACTCGACACGCACTGCCGCCACCGGAAACGATGGCGTTGAATTCGGGAACAAGAGAAGAAGAAAGAGGTGGGGAAATACGAAGGGAAAGCAGCGGGAGTTGCGGCAGTGAAAGCAGATGCCTTTCGACGGTGGGCGTCGGCCTCATTTGCATCGGGTCTCTCCGCGTCGTTGGCGGTGCATGGCGTCTGTCTTCGTCACTCCGCAAAACCTCTCGACCTACTATATATAGTATGCGAACCACACCTCGCAACTAATTCTAGTGTTGGGCTTTTTAAGTTGCAAGATTTTTTTGATGCCAGTGGCACATGCGGCGCAAATCGTTGCGCACTTACCACTCAAGAAACAGAATTTTCTTCGAGCATCGCGCGCAGATTCGGCCAATCGAAATGCGGTCCGGGATCGGTCTTGCGGCCGGGTGCGATGTCGGCATGACCGACCACATCGCGCAAGGGATAGCGCCGCACAAGAATCTTGATCAACTCCGCCAGGCGGCGATACTGGACGTGCTCGAACGGCAGTTCGTCGCAGCCCTCAAGCTCGATGCCGATGGAGAAATCGTTGCAGCGCTCGCGCCCCTGCCAGCAGGAAGCGCCGGCGTGCCAGGCGCGCTTTCCGCACGGAACAAACTGAAGCGCCTGGCCATCGCGCCGGATCAGGAAGTGCGACGAAACACGCAGGGTATGGATTCCGGAGTAATACGGATGCCGGGTGGGGTCGAGGGTGTTGGTGAACAGCCGGACTATGCCGTCGCCGCCGAACTCGCCCGGCGGCAAGCTGATGGCATGCACGACGACGAGGCTGACCTCACTCCCATCCATGCGGTCATCGCAATTGGGAGACGCGATGAACTCGGCCCCAGGCAGCAAGCCCTCGGCATCAAGATCGGCGGCAAAGCCATTCATCACTCGTTGAGCCCCAGTCGCTCCATGCGATAACGCAGGGAACGGAAGGTGACGCCGAGCAGGCGCGCTGCCGCCGTGCGATTGAAGCGCGTCTTTTGCAGTGCTTCACGGATCACCTGCCGCTCGGCCTGATCCAGGTAATCCTGCAACGGAACCTGCCCGGGCGAAGGTGTTTCTGTCGGCGACAACACTGCCGGCGACAACTGCAGGTCGTCCACGGTTATGGTTGCGCCTGACAGGAGCGCGAGCGCCCTCTCCAGCACATTCTCAAGTTCGCGTACGTTGCCCGGAAACGGGTAGTGCCTCAGAGCATCGAGAGCGTCCGCGTCGATTGGCGGCGGCGCATAACCGCCTTCACGCGCATGGCGCGCGACGATGTGCTGCGCCAGCAGGGGGATGTCATCGCTGCACTCACGCAAGCTGGGCATGCGGATTTCGATGACATTGAGCCGGTAGAACAGGTCCTGGCGAAACCGTCCCTGCTCGACCAGTGCTTTCAGATCCTGATGCGTGGCACACAGGATGCGCACATCCACCGGCTCTTCGGCTGTGGCACCGACCTTGCGCACCCGCTTCTCCTGGATGGCACGAAGGAGCTTTACCTGCATCGGCAAAGGAAGATCCGCTACCTCGTCGAGAAAAAGGGTGCCGCCGTCTGCGACATGGAAGAATCCATCGCGGTCGGATTCCGCGCCGGTGAACGCCCCCTTGCGATAGCCGAAGAACTCGCTTTCCATGAGCGCTTCCGGAATGGCGCCGCAATTGACGCCGACGAAGGGTTTTCCCGACCGCGCGCCCTGCTGATGGATAAGCCGCGCGGCAAGCTCCTTGCCGCTGCCCGATTCACCAGAAATGTAGATCGATGCCTGGCTGCGGGCGACGCGTCCGATCAGCGAGCGTACCTGCTGCAAGGCGGCCGAATCCCCGAGCAGCGACTGACCGAGTTCGCTGGCAGGCGCGTCATTGCGCGACGGCAGATCGATGGCGGTTCGGACCAGGGCACGCAGTTGGTCGAGCGAAACCGGCTTGGAGAGATAATCGAAGGCGCCGGCCTTCAGGGCACAAACGGCATTCTCCATGCTGCCGTGAGCGGTAATGACGGCCACCGGCAGTTCCGGGCAGCACTCGCCGATATAACGTACGAGCTCGAGCCCCTCGCCGTCAGGCATGCGCATGTCGGTCAGGCAGAGCCGGTAATTGCCGCCGGCCGCGAGAAATTGGCGGGCCTGCGCAATGGAACCGGCGCAGTCGGCCGCCAGGCCCATGCGTGCGAGGGTCATGTCAAGCAATTCCCGAATGTCCGCCTCGTCGTCGACAACCAGTACGCGATTCGATTTCATGCCGTCGCATTGCTCCTTAGTCGTCATGCCTCGCCTTTGGCAAGAATGCGGAAATGGGCGCCGGAAGGGCTTTCGACCAGGTCGATCTGGGCGTCGTTGGCTTCGCAAAGTTCCCGCGCGATATAGAGTCCCAAGCCGGTGCCGCTGCCGTGCGTGGTGAAGAACGGTTCGAACACTTGCCCACGCAAAGATTCTCCGATCCCCGGACCGTCGTCAACCACGTGCAGTTCGACGCTGCCGCCGCCCGGTTTGCGCAGCACCGAAAGACGTACCGCACCCGGCGCCTGGCTGGCATGGCGCAGGGCATTGACCAGCAAATTCCATAACACTCGATGGAAATGTGCACGGTCGAAAACAATCGTCACATCGGCATCGGCCTCGATCAGCACGCGCCCCCGGGCGCCGGGATCGTTGATGGCGTATTCGTCGACGAATTGCCGCAGGTAGGCGGCTAGGCGAATCCTTTCGGGCTCGGCGCGATCACGGCGGCCGAGCTCCAGCACTTCGCCGACGAGGCGATTGAGGCGCTGCGTGTTGTCGCCGATGATGCGGATCAGACGGATCTGCCCCTCGCCGCGCTCCTCGTCGACAAGCAGCTCGGCGGCGTGGCTGATGGCCGACAGCGGATTGCGGATCTCATGGGCCAGGTTGGCCGTGAGGCGGCCCAGCGCGGCCAGCTTCAGTTGCTGCGCCTGCGCCTGAACCCGGCCCATGTCCTCCAGGTAGATGAGGGCACTTTCGCCCTCGCCGGGCGGCAACAGGCGTGCGCGCAGGACGCGATGGCTGCCGGCGACACGGATCAGAGTCTCCGTCTCGACAGGGCTGGCGCTCCATGACGAAAACTTTTCCGCCAAGGCGACGGAGAAGCTTGCCAAGTCGGCCCCCTCTCCGGGACGGACATCGAACAAAATCTCGGCCTGCGGATTGTGCTGACGGACACGGCCGTCCGCGTCGACCACCAGCACGCCATCCTGCATATCGCGGATTACCCGCTGATTGATCTGCCACTGGTTCGCGAGCTCGATACCCCGCTGCCGGGCCAAGGCTTCGTTGGCAACCACCCGCCGCGCCAGCAATCGCGCGATGATGGCGGTGCCGAAGAAGCCGATGCTGGTAAGCCCGGTACGGAAAAAGCCGCCGAGATCGTCTTCGATGCGTACGAAATGGTAAGCCTGTTCGATCAGCACCGCCAAGGTCGCGACGGCGGCATAGAACAGCGTCATGCGCCCCTGCCCGACCAGCCCGGCACCGGCCAACACGACAAAGATCATGACGCCGATGCCGCTCGCCGCACCGCCGCTCGAATACATCAGCGCCGTCAGCGCCAATACGTCCAGGACGACCTGAACCGTCAATTGCAGATTGAACGCCCGGCGCACGGAATTGACCACCCACAGAAAGCCGATGGCGGCCAACAAGTAGCCGGCACCAACCCAGCGGAACATTCGTATATCGAGGGAACCGAGATTCGGCGTGCCGCCGTAAAAGGCGGCGGCAAAGAAGAACACGCCGGCAACGATCAGGCGGTAAATGGAAAAATAGCGCAGGGAACTCCAGAACGAGTCCGGCAATTGCGAAATACCCGGTCGAGTGGAGATTGCCGGCACGTCAGCCTTGATCAAGACGACGATGCTCCTCGCAACAATAACGCCGCTCACCGTCCGGCAAGCTCTCGTCCAGAGGCAGGTGGACGCGGCAATAGGCGCACTGCACCATAGCTTCCGCTGCCCGCGGTGGAGGACGCTCCCGTCCTTGTCGCAACCGCTTTGCGCGGCCGACCACGAGATACAAAAGGACGCCGAAAAGAATGAGGAGGAGAAACTTGCTCATCGTTTGCGGATAATACCTGCACAAACGAAAAAGCCGGCATTTGCCGGCTTCCGTCTAGCGTCGGGTACGCTAGGATTGCTTGGTCGGGGTGAGAGGATTCGAACCTCCGACTCCTGCGTCCCGAACGCAGTACTCTACCAGGCTGAGCTACACCCCGTTCTGATCGCCCGTTGTTACTCAATAATGCCGGGCTACAGCGAAAGAACATAATTGTATCAGAGCATCCTTGTAAATTGAAGCGGGAAGACCATCGAGCGACACAATTGCCGCCTTCGCTTCCGCTTCCGCCTGGATGCGCGCCGCATCCAGGGCGCCCGTTTCCCTTACGGCAGCGAGAACATCGAGGAACTGGTCGCGTCCGCCGTCCTCGATCGCGCGGCGCACGCAGTTCGATTGATCCGGTGTGCCATGCTTCATTACATGGATCAGCGGCAAGGTCGGCTTGCCTTCGGCGAGGTCGTCACCCAAATGCTTGCCGGTTTCGACTTCCTCGCCGGAATAATCGAGGACATCGTCGATCAACTGGAATGCCGTGCCCAGATGCATGCCGTAATTCGCGAGTCCTGCCTCGATCTCGGGATCCGCATGACCGACGACGGCACCGAGACGCCCGGCCGCCTCGAATAGTTTTGCCGTCTTGAAGCGGATCACCTGCAGATACTCGTCGATGGCGATGTCCGCGTTGTGGCAATTCATCAACTGCAGCACTTCGCCTTCGGCAATGGTGTTGGTGGCGTCCGCCAGGATTTCCATGATGCGCATGTTGCCGACCGCCACCATCATCTGGAATGCGCGCGAGTAGAGAAAATCGCCGACCAGTACGCTCGCGGCGTTGCCGAAAAGAGCGTTGGCCGTTTCGCGCCCGCGACGCAAGCCCGACTCGTCCACGACGTCATCATGCAGCAGCGTAGCCGTATGGATGAACTCGACCACGGCGGCCAGATGATGGTGATGGCTGCCGCGATAGTCCATGGCGCCGGCTGCCAGTATCACCAAGGCCGGGCGCATGCGCTTGCCCCCGCCGGCAACGATGTATTCGGCAACCTGGCTGACAAGCGCCACATCCGAGTGAAGCCGCTGGCGGATGACCGCATCGACGGCACGCATGTCGTCCGCAATCAGGGCGTAAAGGGCATCAAGCGTCACGGGACTCTGGTTCTGTGGAAAAGGCGCGATACTAGGCGCCACGACTGCCGTCGTCAATGAGGGAACACAAGCTGAAACATTGCATTGACCGGATTTTCATTTTTGGCTAAAATGCGCGGTTCCTTGCAATACCCATTATCAAATACACGGAGTCCACATCATGTATGCGGTCATAAAAACCGGCGGCAAGCAGTATCGCGTCGTCGCCGGCGAAAAGATTAAGGTAGAACAGATACCGGCAGAAGTGGGCGCGGAAATCACGCTGGACCAGGTACTCATGGTCGGCGAAGGCGAATCGGTAAAAGTCGGTGCGCCTGTCGTCGCTGGAGCCAAGGTCACGGCGAAGGTCATCGCGCAGGGCCGGCACCCGAAAGTCAGCATTTTCAAGATGCGCCGCCGCAAGCACTACCAGAAACACCAGGGGCATCGCCAGAATTACACCGAGATCCAGATCGGCGAGATCTCGGCCTGAAAGGAGTCATGAACCATGGCACATAAAAAGGCAGGCGGCAGTTCACGCAACGGTCGCGATTCCGAGTCAAAGCGTCTTGGCGTCAAGCGCTATGGCGGTCAACTGATCAACGCTGGCAGCATTATCGTCCGCCAGCGCGGAACCCAGTTCCATCCTGGCGAAAACGTCGGCATTGGCAAGGACCACACCCTGTTTGCGAAAGTGACGGGCACCGTCGCATTCGCCGTCAAGGGCGCGGAAAAGCGCAAGACCGTCACCATCGTTCCAGCCGCAGTCTGACTGGGCACACAGCCCGTTGAAAGCCCTATCCTCAGCGATAGGGCTTTTGCATTTCTGAACCATGAAATTCTTCGACGAAGCCAAAATTGAAATCGTTGCCGGAGACGGCGGCAATGGTGCGGCCTCGTTTCGCCGCGAAAAATACATTCCCTTCGGCGGCCCGGACGGCGGCGACGGCGGCCGCGGCGGCAGCATCTGGGCGGTCGCCGACTGCAACCTCAACACCCTGATCGACTACCGCTACAAGCGCATGTTTCGCGCCCAGCGCGGCGAAAACGGCCGCGGTGCCGATTGCTACGGCAAGGGTGGCGAGGATATGGAGCTGCGAGTTCCGGTCGGCACGACATTCACCGACATCAACACCGGCGAAATCATCGCCGACCTGGATGTCGATGGCAAACGCGCGCTGATCGCCAGGGGCGGGCAGGGGGGACTGGGCAATCTTCACTTCAAGACCAGCACCAATCGCGCTCCGCGCAAATCGACGCCCGGCGAAGAAGGCGAGCGCCGCGAACTCCGGCTCGAACTCAAGGTACTTGCCGATGTCGGCCTGCTCGGTATGCCCAACGCTGGCAAGTCCACCTTCATTCGTTCCGTTTCAGCCGCGCGTCCCAAGGTCGCGGACTATCCATTCACGACACTGCACCCAAATCTGGGCGTGGTTCGCGTCGACGACAATCGCAGTTTCGTCATCGCCGACATCCCCGGCCTGATCGAGGGCGCGGCTGAAGGCGCGGGACTTGGGCATCAGTTCCTGCGGCACCTGCAGCGCACCAGCGTGCTGCTCCACCTTGTCGACATCGCCCCCTTCGACCCGGCAGTCGATCCGGTTCGCGAAGCCAAAGCCATCGTCAAGGAGCTCAAGAAGTACGACGAGTCCCTTTACAAGAAACCGCGCTGGCTGCTGATCAACAAGATCGACCTGGTCCCCGAAGAAGAGCGCAAGGCGCGCGTCGCTGCGCTGGTCAAAGGATATGGCAAGGTCGATCGTCACTTCGTCATTTCGGCCATTGATGGCAAGGGTTGCCGTGAAGTTGTCTTCGCCATCATGGATCACCTCGAACAGGTGCGAAAAACCCATGAGAAGCCGGATAGCGCAGAGTAAGCGGCTCGTCGTCAAAGTCGGCAGTGCGCTCGTCACGAACAATGGCGAGGGTCTCGCCCACGATTTCATTGCCGACTGCGCGCGCCAGATAGCTTCGCTTCACGCGGAGGGTCGCGAAGTGTTGCTCGTCTCCTCGGGCGCCATCGCCGCCGGCATGCAGCGACTGGGCTGGAAGACGCGCCCGCTGGCCATGCACGATTTGCAAGCGGCGGCGGCCGTCGGCCAGATGGGCCTCGCCCAGGCCTACGAGACCACCTTCGCCGGGCTCGGGCTGAAAGCCGCGCAAATTCTGCTTACCCACGAGGACCTTGCCGATCGCAAGCGCTACCTCAATGCCCGCAACACGCTGCACGCCTTGCTCGAATACGGCGTCGTGCCGATCATCAACGAGAACGACACCGTGGTCACCGACGAGATCAAGTTCGGCGACAACGACACGCTGGGTGCACTGGTAGCCAACCTCGTCGAGGCGGATGCCTTGGTGATTCTCACCGATCAACAGGGGCTCTACACGGCGGATCCACGCCAGGACGCAACCGCCACGCTGATCGGCGAGGGGCGCGCCGACGACAAGCGCTATGAAGCGATGGCAGGGGGCGCCGGCACCAGCATCAGCAAAGGGGGAATGATTACGAAAATTCGTGCGGCACAGCGTGCGGCCCGTAGCGGTGCCCATACCCTGATCGTCAGCGGCCGCGAACCGGAATCCTTGCTGCGGTCAACCCGGGGCGAAGCCATCGGCACCCTGCTCTATGCCACCCAGTCGCCGCTGGCGGCACGCAAACAGTGGCTGGCCGACCACCTTCAACTAGCCGGCAGCCTGATCCTCGATCCGGGGGCGATAAAGGCCTTGCAGGAGGGGCGCAGCCTGCTGCCGATCGGTGTCGTAGCGGTCGATGGGGACTTCGAACGCGGTGCTGCAGTCGGCTGCCGGACTGCGGAAGGCCATGAAATCGCGCGCGGACTGGCTAATTATTCGAGTTCCGAGGCGCGCCGTATCGCACGCCGAAGTACCCAGGAGATCGAATCGCTCCTCGGCTACATCGACGAAGAGGAACTGATCCATCGCGACAATCTGATCCTGCTCTGAACTTACGGCATCAAGAAAACAAAAAGCCCACCGACGAATGTCGCGTGGGCTTTTTTTGATGCTGCGCAGGCAAAGAACTGTATAGCTACAAACACAAACGCCCCGGCTATTTAAGCCGGGGCGATGCATTGGGGAGTCTGG
>CAZWFC010000003.1:0-55763 GCA_964632965.1 uncultured Rhodocyclaceae bacterium | reverse complement strand
CACCGCGTGCAGCGCGTGCCCGCCACCGAGGCGCAGGGCCGCATCCACACCTCCGCCTGCACCGTCGCCGTCATGCCCGAGGCCGACGAACTGGTCGACGTCGTCATCAATCCCGCCGACCTGCGCGTCGACACTTTCCGCGCCTCCGGCGCCGGCGGCCAGCACATCAACAAGACCGACTCCGCGGTGCGCCTGACGCACATCCCCACCGGCATCGTCGTCGAATGCCAGGACGACCGCTCGCAGCACCGCAACAAGGCCCAGGCGATGATGGTGCTCGCCGCGCGCATCAACGACGCGCAGCAGCAGGCGCAGCAGCAGCAGATCGCCAGCACGCGCAAGAGCCTCATCGGCAGCGGCGACCGCTCCGAGCGCATCCGCACCTACAACTTCCCGCAGGGTCGCGTCACCGACCACCGCATCAACCTCACGCTCTACAAAATCGACGCCATCATGGACGGCGACCTCGACGAGATCGTCAACGCCCTGACCGCCGAACACCAGGCCGAGCTGCTCGCCGCCCTGGGCGAGGATTCGTGAACCGCATCGCCGCCGCGCTGACCGCCGCGCGGCAGACGATACCCCTGACCGAAGCGCGCCTGCTGCTGCGCCATCTGCTCGGCTGTTCGCCGGCCTGGCTGGAAGCGCACCGCGACGACGCGCTCGATGCCGCCCGCGCCGAAGCCTTCGCCGCGCTGGTGGCGCGCCGCGCCGCAGGCGAGCCCATCGCCTACCTCGTCGGCACGCGCGAGTTCTACGGCCGCGATTTCGCCGTCACGCCGGCCGTGCTGATCCCGCGGCCCGAAACCGAACTGCTCGTCGACCTCGGCCGGCAGGCCGTCGCCGGATTGCCCGCACCCCGCATCCTCGACCTCGGCACCGGCAGCGGCTGCGTCGCCGTCACTCTGGCGCTGGAATTACCCGGCGCGGAAGTCGCGGCCGTCGATGTTTCCGCCGCGGCGCTCGCCGTCGCGCAGGGCAACGCGGAACGCCTCGGCGCCAAAGTGCGCTTCGCGCAAAGCGACTGGTTCGCGGCGCTGGGCGGCGAATGCTTCGACCTGATCGTCGCCAACCCGCCCTATATCGCCGCGGGCGACCGTCATCTGGCGGAAGGCGACCTGCGCTTCGAGCCGCCGCAGGCGCTGGCCTGCGGTGTCGATGGCCTGGATGCCATACGCCATATCGTCGCCGCCGCGCCGCAGTACCTGCGTCCAGGTGGGCGGCTGTATTTCGAGCATGGCTACGACCAGGCGGAGGCCATCGCCGCGCTGCTTTCCGCTGCCGGCTATGCCGCCATCGAGCAGCATCGCGACCTCGCCGGCATCGTGCGCGTTTCGGGCGGGAAAACAGCATTGCGTTCGCCTTGACCACAAGCGCATCGGGCCATTACAATTACCCGACCAAGTTAATCGACTATTAGGAGTTCCCCATGGATGCCCAGCAACAG
This sequence comes from uncultured Rhodocyclaceae bacterium, assembly GCA_964632965.1. GTDB lineage: Bacteria > Pseudomonadota > Gammaproteobacteria > Burkholderiales > Rhodocyclaceae > Nitricoxidireducens. Next base: position 54,316 of record CAZWFC010000003.1, on the reverse strand, counting down.
ATCAAGGAAACCGTCACCAGCAACCCGGTGGTGCTCTACATGAAGGGTACGCCGCAGTTTCCGCAGTGCGGCTTTTCCGCCAAGGCCGTGCAGATTCTCAAGGCCTGCGGCGTCAAGGACATCGTCGGCGTCAATGTGCTTGCCGATCCCGACATCCGCCAGGGCATCAAGGACTACGCCAACTGGCCGACCATTCCGCAGCTTTATATCCGTGGCGAATTCATCGGCGGTTCGGACATCATGACCGAGATGTACCAGGCCGGCGAACTGCAGCAGAAGCTCGAAGGCCTGACTGCGGCTGCCTGACGGCACAGCGGTTCGGCTGCGAGCGGCGCCGTTCTTCAACCGGCAGTGGGTTCGCCGGATGTGCCTGCTATCATTTGCCCATGAGACTTACCGAACATCAGCAAGCCGCCATATGCGAAACCGTAGCCAGCATCATCGGGCCGGATGCCCGTGTCTGGTTGTTCGGTTCCCGGTGCAACGAAGATGTTCGTGGCGGCGACCTCGATCTGCTGGTCGAAAATGACGCTTTGCCATCCGTCATGCAGCGGGCCCGTGTCAAGCTCGCACTGGAGTCCACTCTTGCCATGCCGGTCGACATCGTCGGCATCAAACGCGGTATGCCGCCCAGTGCATTCCAGCGCATCGCCCTTGCCACGGCCATTCCACTCGGCGGTGCGCGATGAACGAAAGCATTCTCGATGCGGAAAGGCAATATCTCTCCAGCCTTCTCGAAGCCATTCAGCGTTGTGTGTATTTTCTGCATGCCTCCGACAGCAAGATTGCCTGGCCGCTGGATGCCGGCGAACTTGCCACCAGAAAGAAGGACGAACAGCTGTTCGAGTCCCTGGCTGCCATCAATGAGCGCTTCGCAAAGCTGCAAGATACCCTGGGTGCGGCGATGCGGCATGCCACCATGCTGATGAGCGAGCCGACCGACAGTTTCCTCAAGGTGCTCGCCTTTTACGAAAAAACCGGGGTGATAGATTCGGTTTCGTCATGGCAGTTATGCCGTACGGCGCGCAATCTCGCTGCGCACGATTATGAAACTGCATACGCCGAGATTGCGGAGCATTTCAATACCCTGCACGACCTGCAGCCGATGCTCTATCAGACCTCGGCGCGCTTCCTTGAGCGTTGTGCCGCCAATCTGGGGGTGTTCCCTGCCAGCGACGATTTCGTACGGGAGTTTGCCGACGCCGTGGCCGCCCACTTGTGACCGGTAGTGCCTGCCGTTGCCGCCGGGGATGCTAGCCGCGCAACTCCGCCATCGACTTGTCGATCATGCGCCGCGCCTGGTCGAGGTAGCCGACGCCGAACAGGTTGAAATGGTTGAGGACGTGATACAGGTTGTAGAGTTCCTTGCGCGCGGCGAAGCCTTCGCTTAACGGCCAGGCTTCGCGGTAGGCGGCGTAGAAGGATTCGGGAAAGCCGCCGAACAACTCCGCCATCGCCAGGTCGGCCTCGCGGTCGCCGTAATACACCGCCGGGTCGAAGATCGCCGGCGTGCCGTCGGGCAGGGCCGATGCGTTGCCCGACCACAGGTCGCCGTGCAGCAGGCTCGGCGCCGGATGGCCGCCGACGAAGAAGGCCGCGACGCGTTCGGCCAGCCGTTCCCCCTTTTCGTACAGCGCGCGCTCCATGCCGTTGGCCAGCGCGCGCCGCAGTTGCGGCTGCAGGCGGCGCTGCGCATAGAACAGGGGCCAGTTCGCGGCCGGCGCATTCTCCTGCGGCGCGGCGCCGATGAAGTTGTCCCGCTCCCAGCCGAAGTGCGGGCCGAGCGTGCGGTGCAGCTGCGCCAAAGCGCGGCCCAATGCGGTGCCGGCGGCGCGGTCGAGCGGGCGCAGGGCCAGCCGTTCGAGCACGATCCAGGCCTCCTGCCCGTCGGCGCCGACGTCGATGACCGCGGGCACGCGCACCGCTGCGGTGGCGTGCAGGGCGGCCAGCCCGTCGGCCTCGGCGACGAACATCGCATGCCGCGCCGCCGGGCCGGACTTGACGAAATGTCCGCCGTCCGCCGCCGGCGGCATCATGTCGACGCCATGCGCGCGTTGGCCAGCGCCAAGCGGTTCGCCAGCACTTCGAGGAAGGCTTCGTAGAAGTGCATGCGGCAGACCTCGGAGGCCAGGCGCAGCGCCTCGCCGGAAATGGTCACCACCTTTGCCGTCGTCTGCGCCACGACGTCGGCGCCGCGCGTGTGCGCGTTGCGGCCGATCACCGCCATCTCGCCGAAGCATTCGCCGGAGGACAGGATGTCGAGCGTGCGTCCGCGCTTGGCGACGCGCAGTTCGCCTTCGAGCAGGAAGCAGAAATAGTCGCCGGGTTCGCCGTCCTTCATCACCAGGGTTTCGGGCGCGACTTCCTCCCAGCGCGAGAAGCGCACCACTTCCCAGATTTCGACGTCGGAGAATTCGGCGAAGAACGCCAGCGCGCGCAGGGTCTCGAACTTCTCGCTGTCGGCGAAGTCGTGGCGCCGCGCCGTCAGCTGGCGGTTGCGGAAGGACTGGGCGAGGTCGTGCGAGAACGCCTCCCAGGAGTCGTAGCGCGATGCGAGATCCTTCTGCATCGCCCGTGCGACGATGGCGTCGAGGCTGGCCGGCGTGTCGGCGCGGAAGGTCGAGGGCGGCGGTGGCTCGCTGTTGCAGATCTGGTAGACCATCGCGTAGTTCGACGTCGCCTGGAAGGGCAGGCGGCCGGTCAGCAGTTGGTACATCACCACGCCCAGCGACCAGATGTCGGTCTGGTGGTCGAGCGGCGTCTCGCGCACCTGCTGCGGCGACATGTAGGCCGGCGAACCGACGCCAACCACTTGGGTACGCGTTTGGTCGGTGTTCTGGATGGCGGCGCCGAAGTCCGATATCTTGATGTCGCCGGTGCCTTCCGCCGCCGTCGCCAGCAGGATGTTGGCCGGCTTGATGTCGCGATGGGTGACGCCCATGCGGTTGGCGTAATCGAGCGCGCGCGTGCATTTGAAGACGATCTCGACCAGGCGGTCGAGCGGCAGCAGGTTGTCGGCCGAGCAGAACCGTTCGAGCGTGCCGCCCGGCACGTATTCCATGACAATGTAGCTCTGCTCCTCGTCGATCACCGCATCGAATATCTGCGCGATGTGCGGATGCACCAGCTTGCCGGCCAGCGACGCCTCGTTGATCAGCAGATGGCGGTAGAGGCGGCCCTTGTCCTTGTCCTTGAGAACTTCCGGGAAGATCAGCTTCACCGCCACGTCGCGGTCGGCGAAGGAGTCGTGGCCGAGGTACACCGTCGATGTCGCGCCCTCGCCGAGCTTGCGGCCGATTTCGTACTTGCCGATGCGCTCGGGGATGGTCACAGCACTGCGGACGTCAAACGCGTGTTGGCGAGGTCGAGCCGCTCGACGAGGATGCGCAGCAGGGCGCGGTCGAAGGCGTGGCGCGTCGATTGCGAGGCCAGCGCCAGCGCCTCGGTGCCGACCTTGATGACCACGGCCTCGCGCAGGGCCGTCACCTCGGCCGTGCGCGCGCTGCGCTCCGGCGTCAGGTAGGCCATCTCGCCGAAGCACTCGCCGGCGGAAAGGACGTTGAGCAGCTTGCCCTGCTTGGTGACCTTGATCTCGCCCTGGGCCAGCACGCAGAAATAGGCGCCCTGTTCGCCCTCGCGCATCAGCACCTCGCCCTGCTTCGCGCGCTGCCATTCCGTCAGGCGCAGCACTTCCCAGAGGTCGACGTCCGAAAACCCGCGGAAGAACGAGAGCTTGCGCAGCAGGTTGAACTTCTCGGTATCGCTGATGCGCGCATCGCGCAGCTCGGCGAAGTGCGCGTTGCGGAAGGCGTCGGCCAGCGCGAAGGAAAAGTCGTCCCAGGTGGCGTAGCGCTGTTCGAGCGACTTGTTCATGGCCCGCGCCACGATGGCGTCGATGGCGGGCGGAATGCCGGGCCGCAGCCGCGACGGCGGCGGCGGCTCGGTATTGCAGATCTGGTAGATGATGCTGTAGTTGTTGCTGCCCTCGAACGGCAGGTGGCCGGTCAGCAGCTGGTACATCACCACGCCCAGCGACCAGATGTCGGTCTGGTGGTTGAGCGGATGCTCCTTCACCTGCTGTGGCGACATGTAGGCCGGCGAGCCGATGCCCGACACCTGGGTCTGGTCCGAGTTGATCGAGAGCGCGGCGCCGAAGTCCGAAATCTTGATGTCGGTGGCGCCCGCCGCCGCGCTGCCGCGCAGGATGTTGGCCGGCTTGAGGTCGCGGTGGATGACGCCGATGCGCTGGGCGAATTCGAGCGCGCGCGAACATTTGAAAATGATCTCGACGATGTCCGCCAGCGGCAGCAGGTTGTCGGGTTTGGTGTACGGCTCCAGCGTGCCGCCCGGCACGTATTCCATGACGATGTAGCTCGGGTCGGCGTCGGCCACCGCGTCGTAGATCTGCACGATGTGCGGATGCGCCAGCTTGCCGGCCAGCGAGGCCTCGGCGACGAACAGCTTGCGCGCGATCTGGCCGTCGTGGGCGCCGCTGTCGAAGGCGGCGGCGTTCACCGCCTTGATGGCGACGTCGCGCTGCGCGAAGGGGTCGCGGGCGAGGTAGACGGTGGCCGTCGCGCCCTCGCCGAGCGGCTTGATGATCTCGTATTTGCCGATGCGCTTCGGGGCGGGCATCAAAGCGTGGCGCGCGCCCTGGCGATGGCGGCGCGCACCTGCGCCGGCGCCGTGCCGCCGATGTGGTCGCGTGCGGCGAGCGAGCCTTCGACCGTCAGCACGCCGAACACGTCCGCCGCGATCAGCGGCGAGAAGGCTTGCAGCTCGGCCAGCGGCAGGTCGGGCAGGTCGCAGCCCTTGGTCTCGGCGGCGCGCACGGCGCGGGCCACGGCCTCGTGGGCGTCGCGGAAGGGCAGGCCCTTCTTGACGAGATAGTCGGCCAGGTCGGTCGCCGTGGCATAGCCCTGCTTCAGCGCGGCGCGCATGGTCTCGGCCTTGACGCGGATGCCCGGCACCAGGTCGGCGAAGATGCGCAGCGTGTCGATCACCGTGTCCGCCGTGTCGAACAGCGGCTCCTTGTCTTCCTGGTTGTCCTTGTTGTAGGCCAGCGGCTGGCCCTTCATCAGCGTGAGCAGACCCATCAGGTGGCCGAAGACGCGGCCGGTCTTGCCGCGCGCGAGTTCCGGCACGTCCGGGTTCTTCTTCTGCGGCATGATCGAACTGCCGGTGCAGAAGCGGTCGGCCAGGTCGATGAAGCCGACGCGCGGGCTCATCCAGAGGATCAGTTCCTCGGAGAAGCGCGAGATGTGCGTCATGACCAGCGACGCCGCCGCCAGGAATTCGATGGCGAAGTCGCGGTCCGACACCGCGTCGAGCGAGTTCTCGCAGACGCCGTCGAAGCCGAGCTCCCTGGCGACGAACTCGCGGTCGATCGGGTAGGTGGTGCCGGCCAGCGCGGCGGCGCCCAGCGGCAGGCGGTTGATGCGGCGGCGCACGTCCTGCAGGCGTTCGCGGTCGCGCTTGGCCATCTCGAAGTAGGCCAGCAGGTGGTGGCCGAAGGTCACGGGCTGGGCCACCTGCAAATGCGTGAAGCCCGGCAGCGGCGTCTCGGCGTGCGTCGTCGCGACGTCGAGCAGCGCGGCCTGGTAGTTGCGCAGCAGGCCGTCGATGGCGTCGACGGTGTCGCGCAGCCAGAGGCGGATGTCGGTGGCGACCTGGTCGTTGCGCGAGCGGCCGGTGTGCAGGCGTTTGCCGGCATCGCCGATCAGCGCCGTCAGCCGCTTCTCGATGTTGAGGTGCACGTCCTCGTCGTCGAGGTTCCACTGGAACTCGCCGCGCTCGATCTCGCCCTGCACCTGCGCCATGCCGCCTTCGATGGCGGCGAGGTCGGCGGCGGCGATGATGCCCTGGCGCGCCAGCATCTTCGCGTGCGCCAGCGAGCCGCGGATATCCTGCATGGCCATGCGCCGGTCGAAGAACACCGAGGCCGTGTAGCGCTTGACGAGGTCGGACACCGGCTCGGAAAACCGGCCCGACCAGACCTTCACATCTGTTTGATCTGACATAATGAAACCCGAGTGAAACCTGAGAGTTTTCAGTCACATTCGATCAACCGAACGTGGCCGCGGAGAAAATGGGAAGTATACGGGAAATCCCTGTCACAGCCAGACTTCCGGACTTCTGCAACCTGGGCGTCTGGTTGCGCATCCTGCTCGCCGTCAATCTCGGCGCGCTGGCGGCGGCGCTGCTGCAGAACCGCGACCTGGCCCTGTTGTCGCGCCAGTTCGTCGAGCTGGCGGCCTTCGTCGAGCCGGTGGCGCTGGGCAGCGTGTCGCTGCTGTGTGCGGCACGTCGCGGGCTGGAGCGCTTGCCGCAGCGCGCGGCGCTGGCGTTGTGCATCCTCGCGCCGATGGCCGTGGCGCAGGCGTTTACCGTGCTGCTGGCGCCGCTGCTCGAACCGGCCGCCGCTCCCTGGCGTCCGGCCTTCTGGGCCGGCCTCGCCGCCGCCCTGCTGCTGGCCTGGTTCGACCTGCACCGGCGCGCCCATTCGCCCGCCATCGCCGAGGCGCGGCTGATGGCGCTCACCGCCCGCATCCGGCCGCACTTCCTGTTCAACAGCCTCAACGCCGTGCTCGGCGTCATTCGCAGCGATCCGCGTCGCGCCGAATCGGCGCTCGAAGAACTCTCGGGCCTGTTCCGCGTGCTGATGCGCGACAACCGCGACCTGGTGCCGCTGTCCGACGAGATCGCCCTGGCGCGCCAATACCTGGAGCTGGAAAAGCTGCGCCTCGGCGAGCGTCTGCGCATCCGCTGGGACATCGAAACCTGTCCGCCCGACGCGCTGGTGCCGCCGCTGATGCTGCAACCCCTGCTGGAGAACGCCGTCTATCACGGCATCGAGCCGCTGCAAGAGGCCGACGAAATCACCGTCCGCGTCACGCGGCAGCAGGACCGCGTCACCATCGAGCTCGCCAATCCCTATGCGCGCGAGCACGACCGCCACGCCGGCAACCAGATGGCGCTGGCCAACATCCGCGAGCGGCTGCTGCTGTTCTTCGACCTCGAAGCCCAGCTCGACACCGCCGAGCGCGACGGCCAGTACGTGGTGAGAATTTCCTTCCCCTATCGCAAGGAAACGTCATGAGCGAAGCGCTGCGCATCCTGGTCGTCGACGACGAAGCCCCCGCCCGCACGCGCATGCGCAACCTGCTCTCCGACATCGCCGGCGAGCTGCCCAGCCACATCGTCGCCGAGGCCGGCGACGGCGTCGCGGCGCTGGAGTTGCTGGCCGACACCGCGGTCGACGTCGCGCTGGTGGACATCCGCATGCCGCGCATGGACGGCATCGAGCTCGCCCAGCATCTCGCGCGCCTGCCGCAGCCGCCCGCCGTGATCTTCGTCACCGCCTACGACCAGTACGCGGTGAAGGCCTTCGAACTCGCCGCCGTCGACTACCTGTTGAAGCCGGTGAAGGCCGCGCGCCTCGCCGAGGCGCTGAAGAAGGCGCAGCGCTTGGCGCCCGACGCCCCCGTGCTGCGCGAACTCGCGCCGCAGGGCCGCCGCCATCTGCGTTGCCTGGAGCGCGGCAAGACGCTGCTGGTGCCCGTCGCCGAAGTGCTCTACTTCAAGGCCGAGCTCAAGTACGTCACGGCGCGCACGGCGCAGCGCGAATACGTGCTGGAGGAATCGCTGTCCCAGCTCGAAGAGGAATTCGCCGAGCGCTTCATCCGCATTCACCGCAACTGCATCGTCGCCCGCGCCGCCATCGCCGGCTGCGCCCGCGAGCGCGACGTCGCCGAAGGCGAGGAACCGCACTGGACCTTGCTGCTGCATGGCATCGACGAACACCTGCAGGTCAGCCGGCGGCAGTGGCCGCATGTGAAGGAGTTGATCGGGGCGTAGGTTTGTTGACGTTGGCGCTTGGTTCGGAGCGCGGCGGGGTGGAGTGGTCGCGACCTCGTCATGCGGCTGAGAAGCGCCGAAAATCCTCGGCCGCGACCACTCCACCCCGCCGCCTGGGCAGGCGAGCGTGGGCGGGGTTCAAGGCGGGAGCGTGCACGAGCGCACGGCGCGATGTTCTGTTTGCCGACGGGCATCAAGCCTGATAGCCTGATGTCATTGCCGCCGGACGGTATTGGAAATGCCTAGATATGGAAATGTTGCTATGACGTCTCTTGACGTTAGCCCTCTTTAACATGAGCGACCTGCCTCTAATAGTTCAAGTCACTGGCGTTCTTTCCGGAGCCATAGGGTTAATTCTCGGAATTCGCGCCGAGCTTAGAAACAGACGAGACTATTTAGAAAAGCTGAACGAAAAAGCTAAGGGTACAGAGCTAAATCGGCAGCTTGCCGTTTTGACGGTATGGAAGATCACAGATATTTTCTATCGAACGAATCCTGATCTTGGCAACCTCCATATTCAGAAGGATCACTCTAGAGAGCGCGAAATGGCTGAGTCGATTCTATTGTCCTTGGCTAGCGACTCAGAGATCATCATTCGCGCATTTCCAGAAACGGCTCAGTGGCTACAGGCATTAGGAAGTCACTTACGCAGTTTTGGGGATCGATTGCCAATCCCGAAGGACGACGAAATTCACTTTGCCCTGACGTATATACATGCAGGAAACGATATAGGGAAGATTCTCAAGATCCTTGGTGCAAACGGTGTTTGTGGATGGGAACGTCCGTTTGGTGATGACCTTAAGGAGAACTCGATTGCTCTCGATAGGCAGTTGTCGGAATTGGAGATGCATGCGTGCGCGCTAAGACAATGGATATCCAATTGGAATGAAGCGTAGTTCCATACGAGCGGCTAGCATTGGAGTGCTATCCATGTCCGATAAGAGGGTTACCCCTTCGTTCGAGGCGGCCTCGTGCGAAAGGCCGCGCGAGGCCGGTGATTTCGAGCGGTGAAGCTGTAGGAAAACTCCTTCCAGAAATTTCGCGATGACGACCCACGAAAATCAACCTCGTAAAACGCCCTCTGTGAGCCGATCGGGATACGGGGAATGGTTTAGTGACCCCCGGAACGCGGGTACCCCAACCCCTCACCGACTTTTTCTACAGCCTCGTTAGGCCTCACTAGGGTGGAGCATCTAATGCTGAAGCACATTGTCAGTCGATTTCTGGTCTTTTCATTTGCAGCTTATGGCGCTCTCTGGACTGTCATCGAATCGGTAAGCGCATTCGAGGATAAGTTGAAACCAACGGGGGCCATTGCCTACGGCATGCTCATACTTCTTTCCGTAGCCGTGGGCGCATGGCGCGCGTGGCCTGCTAGACGCGTCGAAATACGCATCCCTACCTCGGACTCATCAATCGCCGTCGAATTCGGCGACATTTTCTCGAAGGATGGCTGCATTGCCATTCAAGTAAATGAGTTCTTCGACAGTCTGCTCGGGGAACATGTCTCGCCGCACAGCCTGCACGGCCTATTTATCCGTGATGTATTGGGAGGTCAGTCTGCGAGCTTCGATGTACTTGTTACGGCAGCCCTAGCAGGCGTGCCGTTTGTGACTGTCCCTCGTCCCAACGGAAATTCTAAACGCTACGAAATCGGTACAACTGCATCCGTAGATGTCAATTCAAAACGGTACTTGCTGTTTGCCTTTGCCAAGACAGACATAGCAACGCTCAAGGCCAGCGCTACCGTTCACGAATTCTGGGATGCGTTGTCTGGCTTGTGGGAAGCCGTGAGGGTGCGCTCAAATGGCAATCCCGTCTTTGTGCCCCTGCTCGGAACGGGCTTGTCAGGTGTCGGCCTGCCTGAGCGGCAACTTCTGGAGCTGCTCATTCTTTCGTTTGTCTATCACACCAAGAAGAACAAGATCACCAAGCAGGTCACGGTAGTTCTGCATCCAAGTCTTCGACGGACAATCGACCTTAAGTCGATCAAACTGGGAGAGGAATAGCCGATGGGATACCGCAACGGGACCTACATCGCGTTTCACGCTAATGGCACAACCGATCCTACGGCATCGGACATCAAGTACTACAGCCTCCTCAAGGCATGGACACAACTGGAAGATGATGACTTCTCGTTTATCAATAGCCACGAGAAGACCGCGGCTGTGCGCGATTCCAGCCTTCGAGAAACACTCAAAACGCGCTTGGTAAAGCGACTCCTAAATTCGAAGCATCTCTTGCTCATCGTGGGTGAAACGACCCGTGAAGACACTGACTGGGTCCCATTTGAAATCAGGTATGCCATCGAAGAATGCGAGATTCCGGTCATTGCGGCCTATACGGTCTTTGACAAGCCGATCTACAACCCATCCGCTTTATCTGCGTATTGGCCTAGCGCCTTGAAAAGCAGAATCGACAATGGCTCTGCGAGTGTCATCCATATTCCCTTTAGGAAAGAGCCAATTCGTGACGCGATCGGGCAGTTCAATCACAATGCCTTTCCAAAGGGTGGTGGCCTTGGCTACTACAGCAAAAAGGCATATCGCAATTTCGGTCTAGAGCCGTGAGGCCCAGCCCTACGGTGCAGGGGACCTAGCGCATAATGCCGCACCAAATCCCTACGAACGTTAGGCAATAAAGTTAAGAGTCACGGATGGGTACTAGACTTTGAACCCGCACGATTTACAAACAGCCCTTGAGACTAGAGACCTAAGGGTCAAACAATTTGGAGGAGTAGCGTGAGAATTGGTTTTGTTGGGCTTGGAAAACTAGGATTGCCATACGCAGAGTCAGTTGCTAGGCACCATGTCGTGCAAGGATATGACGTATCACCACGGTCAAGCAACTCGATTGACGTAGTGCGTTCCTTAGGGGATGCCGTCAGGGCTAAGGACATCGTCTTCGTGGTTCTACCAACACCACATGAGGAAGAATACGACGGGTCTCGCCCAACGTCATTGCTACCGCCGAAAGATTTTGGCTACGCGCAACTGTCCGAGTGTCTTCAGGAGGTCGCGAATATCGTCAAGCCAGATCAGACACTCTGCATAGTATCCACTGTTCTACCAGGAACAATCCGCCGTTTGTTTGCGCCGCTTTGTCCGGGAGTACGGCTGCTCTACACTCCATCCTTCATGGCAATGGGGTGCGTGGACCATGATCTTCACAATCCAGAGTTCTATTTAGCCGGCAGTGAGTGCCAGCTCGATTCTGATTTCTCAACAATCCGCACGTTCTTTCAAAGCATCAATTCGAGTGCAAGTATCGTTACAGCGACCTGGGAAGAGGCAGAATGCGTGAAGGTTTTCTATAATACTTTCATTAGCTTTAAGCTTAGTCTTGTGAACATGATCCAAGACGTATCCATGCGTCTGGGCAACGTGGATGTAGACAGAGTAACCAACGCCCTCTCCCAATCAAACCGTAGATTGCTGTCAACGCAATACCTTAAGGCCGGCATGGGTGATGGGGGGCCTTGCCATCCCAGAGATAATGTGGCCTTGAGGTCACTTGCAGAGAGACTCGATCTTGGCTACGACCTATTCGGTGCGATTTGTGCTAGTCGCGACATGCAGGCTAAGCATTTGGCATCATTCTTGGCTGGGTTCGGTCTGCCGGTTCTAATTACAAGCAAAGCCTACAAGCCAAGTGTACCTTATACGGATGGATCCTATAGTTTGCTTGTGGCGAGTTGGGTAAGGGAACTCGGGATCCAGGTCGAGTTTTTGGACGACCTCGACAGCATCCCCTCTGATCCACGTACGGTACTCCTTTCGCACGAGTTGCAGTGCAGCAAGTTTGAGTTCCCTCTCGGGTCCATAATCGTCGATCCGTGGCGTCGGTTCGCCAGCGACCAACATCGCGTCGTCCACTATGGAAATACCCGGAACATGGTGCCCCTTCAAAACCACATGGGAGGCATCCCTTGATGTCAGCAAGTTACCCAAACGTATTCATTGGATCGAGCGTGGAAGGCTTGCCACTGGCTCGCGCCCTTGAGGCCCAACTCCAGCATGAGGCCGAAATAACGATCTGGAAGGATGGTATTTTCCAGCTAAGTGAGAACACAATGGAATCGCTGGCAAGGGTCATTGATGACTTCGATTTTGCCGTCCTCGTACTTTCCCCTGATGATGTGGTCGAGTTCCGCGGCGACAAAATTCTCGCTCCGCGAGACAACGTTGTCTTGGAGTATGGCTTATTCGCGGGACGAATCGGCTACGACAGGACTTTCTTCGTGATCCCATCGGAGCCGCCAATCAAGTTGCCATCGGATTTGTTTGGTTTAAAGCCTGCCAGCTACAACGCCAATCGGAAAGATAAGAATACAGCTGCGGCACTTTCACCTGTTGCTACGGAGATACTGGACAAACTCAAGAGAAGGGGACGCCGACGTGTCAACTCGACAGGCCCGGATGATTATTTGGGTATCAGGGATTGCCACCTCCGCTCCAATCGACTCTCCAATCACATTCCACTAGCGCGCGCCAAGAGCCGGGTGTATCTGTTGGGAGCAACGTTGGTGAAGTACGCCGTGGAGATACAGGAGGTAGCGGCACCCTATGTCGCAAACTTCAGAGTCATTCTTCCTGACCCTCGCGAGACTACCCTTGTTAATAAGTGGCTTGAGGTGAGCCCAAGCTCGCGGGCGGAATACTTCCGGGACTTGGGCTATACATTACAGGTTCTGAAAAGTCGTCATATGGATTTGGGCATCCAGTTTCGTCTCACCGACAAACTTCTTCTGTCTTCTTTGACCTTGGTGGATGACACAAGAATGACAGTAGAGCAACGGTTCTATGGGTTCGAGGCTAAGGACCGAGTCATGATTGATATCGATCCGCAATCCTCAGTTGGCAAGCGCTATATCAATGGTTTTGAAGGTCTGTTTGAGCAATCGCGCCCCGTTGTCGGTGCCCAAGACTTCGATGAACTCAGTCAGTTATGTTTAGCACTAGCGAAATCTCAGCCCTAGAGCCCATTAAGTTATGTGGATCAAGGGAAATGATAAAAATATAGAGCCTAACAGCAGCGTAGTCTCAACGTTGAAGAGCAACAAGTCTCAGGAAAGGCGAAAGGGGTGGCGAAAGGGGTCAGGCTCGAATTGTTTTACCGAACGTGCAACCGGAGCACCCGATGAAGGAAACCCTGAAACCCGGCATCAAATACGAGCACAAGTTTACCGTGCCGCTGTCGAAGACCGTTCCGGCGCTCTATCCGGAGTCGGCGGAGTTCGTTGCCATGCCCGAGGTGTTCGCCACCGGCTTTCTGGTCGGCCTGCTGGAGTGGGCCTGCATCAAGGCGATCAACCCGCACCTGGACTGGCCGCAGGAGCAGACCGTGGGCACGCACATCGACGTCAGCCACGAGGCGGCGACGCCGCCGGGGCTGGAGGTCACGGTGAGCGTCGAGCTGCTCGCCGTCGAGGGCAAGAAGCTGGTGTTCGCGGTGGCGGCCCACGACGGCGTCGACCTGATCTCGCGGGGGCGGCATGAGCGCTTCGTCATCGACAAGGAAAAGTTCGATGCGCGGCTCGGTGCCAAGAAGGGCGGCGCTGCATCGGCGTGACGCTTACGGGAAGACTGTCGCGGACCGACCGTCTTCCCGCTGATCGGTACTGACGGTTGCATGTTGGTATCCATATGGATACACTGTCGAACATGAACACCTTCCTGCGCTCCGAAGAGTTCAATGCCTGGCTTTCCGGCTTGAAGGACAAGGTGGGACGCGCCCGGATCGCTCATCGCATCCGTTCAAGGAGTAGAGCATGGCCAAATTCGCCCCCTTCGATGCTGCCGATTATCTCGATGACGAGGAGACCATCGCGGAATACATCACCGCCGCGCTGGAAGACCCGAATCCCGATGTGTTTCTCGCCGCCGTGCGCGACGTGGCGCGCGCCCGCGGCATGGCGCAGCTCGCCAAGGATGCCGGCGTCGGGCGGGAAAGCCTGTACAAGGCGCTTACGCCCGGTGCCAAGCCGCGCTACGACACGATGCTCAAACTGCTGCACGCCCTGGGAGTGAAACTTTCGGCGTCGCCCGTCCACTCGTGACCGCTGCACCGACGCGCGCCATGCCGCATCCAGGATGAAGAAGGCGAAACGCCCATCGTCCGCCGGCCGCGCCGTGCGCAAGGGCGAGGAGCTCGGCGCCTTCTGCGCCTGGGACGGCGACACGCTGGTGCTGAACATCCTCGGCCAGCCGAACGCGGCGCGGGATGCGGTCGGCAAGGTCAAGGGGCTGCAACTCAATGTCAGCGTCACCGCCGCGCCGGTGGCGGGGCGGGCCACCGACCACATGGTGCGCTTTCTGGCGCAGGAGTTCGGCGTTGCCGTCGGCGCCATCGCGGTGGTGTTCGGCCGCTTCAACGTCAACAAGCAGTTGCGCATCCGCGCACCGGCACGGCTGCCGGCGGTGGTCGCCCGGCATCTGTCGGCGCCGGCCGGACAGGACTGAGCCCGGCGGCGCGTCGCGCAAGCTTCATGCTGCGCGCGCCGGGTTGCTGGTAGGCTTGCGGAATTCACCGCGCGCAGGAATCCGTCCGTCGTGTCCTCATCCCTGAAGCCCAGACTGCTGAAGCTGCTGCTGCGGCTGTTTCCCTCCGCGGCACCGCTGCCGCCCGAGATCGAGCAGGCGCACAGCCTGCTCGCCGCCATCGATGCCGGCGGCGTGCCGCTCTATCCGGGGCGGGTCAACCAGATCGCGCGCAACCTCGGGCTGGAGGTGTCCGGCAAGGCGCCGGTGGAGGAGACCATAGAACGCATCCGCGCGGCGGTGGCGCGGTACGGCTGAGATTCCCGTACGCAATGCAGTCGCGACAAACGCGGCCAGGTTGGGGATAATGCAAAGAGTTGCGCACCCATCGGGTTTCAAAGGACGACCATGACCTACGCTGACCGCATCACCATCGATCCGGCGATTTGCCACGGCAAGCCGTGCGTGCGGGGCTTGCGCTATCCGGTCGAAACGATACTCGAATGGCTGGCGGCGGGAATGACCGCCGAGGAAATCCTGGCCGACTACGCGGACCTCGAACACGAGGACATTCTGGCGGTGCTCGGCTATGCCTCGCGCCTTGCCCACGTCAAGCGCACGGACCGGCTCGCGGCGTGAAGTTTCTCGTCGATGCCCAGTTGCCCCGGCGACTGTGCCTGTGGCTGGCAGAAGCAGGCCACGACACCCTCCATACGCTCGACTTGCCTGGGGGCAACCGGACCACGGACGAACAAATTATCGCCATTGCCGACCGCGACGGACGTGTCGTGGTCACCAAGGACGACGACTTCGTGGAGTCGTTCCTTGTACGCGGCAAGCCGGGGCGCTTGCTGCTGATCGCGACGGGCAATGTGGCGAATGCCGAACTGGAAGGGCTGATGCGCGGCAATCTCGATGCCGTGCTGCGGTCTTTCGAGGCGGCCCGTTTCGTCGAGCTCGGTCGCACGGACCTGATCGTTCACGAATGACGCCGGTGTCCTTGGGCCGCGGAAAGCCATAGGGCCGCCATGACCGACACCGCGCGCGCCGAAGCCGAGGCGCTGTTCCACGACGGCAACCGCCGCATGCGCACGGGCGACCTGGCCGGGGCCGAGGCCTGCTTTCGCGAAGCGCTGCGGCTGCTGCCGGACTTCGCCGAGGCGCTCGGCAACCTCGGGTTGCTGCTCGAAGGGCGCGGCGCGGCGGCGGCAGTGGAAGCCGAGGCCTGCTACCGGCGCTCGCTGGAACTGAATCCGAACTACCCGCAGATGCACCTCAACCTCGGCGCGCTGCTGCTCGACCGCAAGTGTTTCGCCGCGGCCGAGACGGCCTTTCTCGATGCCATCCAGCTCGATCCGGCATCGCCCGTGGGCTGGACGGCGCTCGGCGTGCTGCTCGCCTGCACCCAGCGCGAGGCCGAGGCCGAGCGGCGCTACCGCAGCGCCATGACGCTCGACGGCCGCTACGCGGCGGCACAGTTCAACCTCGCCTACTTGCTGCTGCGCCAGGGGCGTTTCGAGGAAGGCTGGCGCCGCCTGGAGGCGCGCGACTGGTACGCGGCGCTGCAAATGCGGCTGGCGTGTCCGCGCTGGCAGGGCGAGGCGCTGGCGGGCAAGTCGCTGCTGATCGGCTTCGAGGCCGGTCACGGCGACATGATCCAGTTCTGCCGCTATGCCGCCGTGCTGAAGGCGCAGGGCGCGGCGCGCATCGGCCTGGTCTGCCATCCGCCCTTGAAGTCCCTGTTCGCCACGCTGGCCGGCGTCGACGCGGTTTTCGCCTTCGACGAGGACGTCGACGGTGCGGACTGGGATTGCTGGACGCCGCCGCTGAGCATTCCGTATCACTGCCGGACCCGCCTCGACACGATACCGGCGGCGCTGCCCTACCTGCACGCGACGCCCGAGCGCATCGCGCGCTGGGCTGGCGAGCTGCCGGCCGGCGGCCTGCGCGTCGGGCTGGCGTGGCGGGGCAACCCGCGCTTCGAGAACGACGCCGACCGTTCGCTGGCGTCGTTGGCCGTGCTGGCGCCGCTGGGCGCGGTGGCCGGCGTGCGCTTCGTCAGTCTGCAAAAGGGTGCGGGCGAGGACGAGGCGGCGCATCCGCCGCCGGGCCTGCCGCTGGTGGACCTCGGTAGCTGCATCGAGGATTTCGCCGACACCGCCGCCATCATCGCCGGGCTCGACCTGGTGATCAGCGTCGACACGGCAGTGGCGCATCTGGCCGGCGCGCTCGGCAAGCGCTGCTGGGTGCTGCTGCCCGACTACAAGACCGACTGGCGCTGGCTCACCGAACGCGGCGATTCGCCGTGGTACCCGCAGGTCATGCGTCTGTTCCGCCAGCCGGCGGGCGGCGACTGGACGCCCGTCGTTGCCGAACTCGCCGCCGCGCTCGAACAACTGGCGCGGGCGGATTCCTAGCCGCTGTTCCGCAAACCCGCCGCCACGCCGTTGATGGTGAGGTGGATGCCGCGCTTGACGCGTTCGTCGGCGTCGCCGGCGCGGTAGCGGCGCAGCAGTTCGATCTGCAAGTGGTTGAGCGGGTCGAGGTAGGGGAAGCGGTTGCGGATCGAGCGCTTGAGCAGCGGGTTGCCGTCGAGCAGTTCCCGCTGGCCGGTGATTTCGAGCAGGGCGGCGATGGCCGCCTGCCGTTCGGCCTTGAGGCGCGGGAACACCGCGTCGCGCAGGGCGGCGTCCTTCACCAGCAGCGAGTAGCGCTCGGCGATGGCGATGTCGGTCTTGCCCAGCACCATGTCCATGTTCGACAGCAGGGTGCGGAAGAAGCCCCACTCGCGGTTCATTTCGGCCAGCAGTTGCATGCCGGCCGCGCCGTGGGCGGCGCGCCAGGCGGCGACGGCGGCGCCGAAGCCGTACCAGCCGGGCAGCATCAGGCGGCACTGCGACCATGAGAACACCCAGGGGATGGCGCGCAGGTCCTCGATGGCCGTGGTCTTCTTGCGCGAGGCCGGGCGGCTGCCGATGTTGAGCGCGGCGATTTCTGATATGACGGTGGATTCCCAGAAATACGGCTCGAACTCCGGCGTTTCGTAGACCAGCGCGCGGTAGGCGCGGAAGGCGTGGGCCGACAGTTCTTCCATGGCGGCGGGGAATTCCGGGCGCGGGTCGTCGTGCTCGTGCGGCAGCAGCGTGGCTTCGAGCGTGGCGGCGGCGAGGATTTCGAGGTTGCGGCGGCCGAGCTCGGGGTTGCCGTATTTCGAGGCGATGACCTCGCCCTGTTCGGTGATGCGGATGCGGCCCTGCACGGCGCCGGCCGGCTGGGCGAGGATGGCCTGGTAGCTCGGGCCGCCGCCGCGGCCGACGGAACCGCCGCGGCCGTGGAACAGGCGCAGGCCGACGCCGTGGCGGGCGAAGACCTCGACCAGGGCGATCTCGGCACGGTACAGCGCCCAGCCCGAGGTGAGGAAGCCGCCGTCCTTGTTGCTGTCGGAATAGCCGAGCATGGCTTCCTGCACCATGCCGCGCGATTCGAGCAGGCGGCGGTAGGCGGGCAGGCCGAGCAGCTTGTCCATGGTGGCGCCGGACTGCGCCAGATCGCCGATGGTCTCGAACAGCGGCACGATGTTGACGGCCAGCGTGCCTTCGCGCGGCAGCAGCAGGCCGGCCTCCTTCAGCAGCAGGGCGACTTCGAGCACGTCGGAAACGCCGTCGGCCTTCGAGATGACGACGTTCTCGATGGCGCCGGGGCCGTAGCGCAGGTGCATCTCGCGCGCGGTGCGGAAGATCGCCAGTTCGCCGGCGGTCTCCGCCGAGTAGGCGACGAAGGGCGAGGAGAGCAGGCGCGGCGTGGCGAGCTCGGCCAGCAGCAGGGCGATGCGGCCGTCCTCGGAGCGGCCGGCGTAGTCGGTGCCGGGGCGCGCGGCCTCGAACAGTTCGTGCACCGTGCGCGCATGGACGTCGGAGTTCTGGCGCAGGTCGAGCGGCGCGAGGTGGAAGCCGAACACCGAGACGGCGCGGCGCAGGCGGCGCAGGCGGCCGCGCGCCAGCAGCGCGGTGCCGCCGGCGACCAGCGAGCGGTGGAGGATGTCGAGGTCGGCGCCGTACTCGGCGGCGCTGGCGTAGGGCGGCGCCTCGGCCACCGCATGCAGCGGCGCTTCGAGGTCGTCGAGCACGCGCGCGGTGGCGGCCAGGCGCGCGTAGAGACCGGCGATGGCGCGGCGGTAGGGCTCGTCGTCGCGGTGCGGGTTGCGGTCGGGCGAGAGCGCGGCGAGCTGCTGCATCTCGGCCGAGATGTCCGTCAGCGTGGCGCTGGCGGAGAGCGCGGCGCCGAGCTTGTGCGTCTGGTCGAGATAGAAGGCCAGCGCCTTGCGGCTTTGCGCGCGCAGCGCGGCGGCGAGGACCTCGGCCGTGACATAGGGGTTGCCGTCGCGGTCGCCGCCGATCCATGAACCGGGGCGCAGGAAGGGCGGCAGTTCGCGCGCCGCCGGCCGCTCGGGGAGCTGCGCGGCGAGGTGGTCCTCGATGGTGTTGTAGAGGCGCGGCAGTTCGCGCAGAAAGCTCATGTCGTAGTAGGAGAGGGCGTTGCCGACCTCGTCCATCACCGACAGCTTGGCCTGGCGCAGCATGCGCGTCTGCCACAGCGTCAGCACGGCGCGGCGCATGGCTTCCTCGTGGTCGTCGCGCTCGGCGGGCGTCAGTTGCGTGCGGTCGCGCTCGTCGAGCAGGTCGGCGATCTTGCGCTGGCAGTCGAGGATGCTCTTCCTCTGCACTTCGGTCGGGTGCGCCGTCAGCACCGGGCTGACCAGGCTGCCGGCGAAGAAGGCGTCGAGCCGGCCGGCGTCGACGCCCTGGGCCAGGGCGTGGGCCAGCGCCCTGGCGAAGCTGCCGTCGCGCGGCTTCGAGCCGGCGATGGCATGGGCGCGCGCGCGGCGGATGTGGTGCTGGTCCTCGGCGATGTTGGCGAGATGCGAGAAATAGCTGAAGGCGCGCACCACGGGATTGGCATGTTCGTGCGCCAGGCCGTCGAGCAGGGCGGTCAGTTCGGCGCGGGCGTCGTCGTCGTCGTCGCGGTGGAAGCGCACCGACAGCGTGCGGATGCGCTCGACGAGATCGAAGATTTCATCGCCCTCCTGGTCGCGCAGGGTGTCGCCGAGCATGCGCCCGAGCTGGCGGATGTCCTCGCGCAGGGGCTGGTCCTTGTCGTGCTGTGAAGTCATTTGCTCTCCGGGCGCAGCTTGGCGAGGCTTTCCTCGATGCCGCGTTCGATGAAGGTGCCGTAGTAGTCGGGCAGGCGCACGCCGACGATGGGCTCGGCGAGGCGCATGCCCTGGTCGTCGAGGAAGTCGATGGTCGGCGTCAGGCGCACGCGGCGGGTGCGCGCGAACGCGGTGTGCGTGGTGGTGCGGCCGCCGAAGTCGGTCAGCGCGGTCTCGAAGTCGCCGTCGAGCTCCACTTCGCGGATCAGCACGCGGCCGGCCCAGGCCGGGTCCTTCGACAACGGCACGAGGTAGCGGTCGCGGGCGAGGTCGCACCACTTGCAGCCGTCGCGGCTGTAGAACACCAGGATGGGGATTTTCCTCTCGCGCGCGATGCGGCCGTCGGCGGCGAAGCTGCCGGCCGGCGTCAGGCCGGCGGCGCCTGCCGGGGCAGGCAAGACCAGCAGCCATGCTAGAATCGACGCGCAAATAAACGCGCCTGGGCGACCAAGAAACGAGGGCGTCATCGTACCTCCCATGGCCGCCCGGAACCCCGGACCGCCTGCATTGGAAACCGAATTGAGCACTCCCTCCGCGCCCGACAAAATCATTATCGCCACGCGCGAATCGCGCCTTGCCCTCTGGCAGGCCGAGCACGTGCGGGCTCTTTTGCAGAAATTATACCCGGCCTGCCGCGTCGAACTGCTCGGCATGACGACGCGCGGCGACCAGATCCTCGACCGGCCGCTGGCCAAGGTCGGCGGCAAGGGGTTGTTCGTCAAGGAGCTCGAAACCGCCCTGCTCGACCGCAGCGCCGACATCGCCGTGCATTCGATGAAGGACGTGCCGATGACCATGGAGCCGGAGTTCGCGCTGGTGGCCATCGGTCCGCGCGAAGTGCCGCAGGACGCCTTCGTTTCCAACAAGTACGCCACGCTCGACGACCTGCCGCCGGGCGCCATCGTCGGCACCTCCAGCCTGCGGCGCGAGTCGCAGCTGCACGCGCGCTATCCCTACCTCGCCGTGACCTCGCTGCGCGGCAACCTCGACACGCGCCTGCGCAAGCTCGACGAGGGCCAGTACGACGCCATCATCCTCGCCGCCGCCGGCCTGAAGCGCCTCGGCCTCGGCGAGCGCATCCGCTCGGTGCTGCCGACCGAGACCTCGCTGCCCGCCGCCGGGCAGGGCGCGCTCGGCATCGAAGCCTTGTCTTCCCGCCCCGAAGTCGCCGCCTGGCTGGCGCCGCTCAACGATCCCGAAACCGCCGCCTGCGTGCGCACCGAGCGCGCCGTCTCGCGCGCCCTGGCCGGCAGCTGCGAAGTGCCGCTCGGCGCCTACGCCGAGATGCGCGACGGCCAAGTATGGCTGCGCGGCTTTGTCGCCGTTCCCGACGGCACGCGCATGGCGCGCGCCGAACGCACGGGCTCGCCCGCCGACCCCGAGGCGCTCGGCCTGCAACTGGCGGCCGACCTGCGCGCCCAGGGCGCCGACGAGATTCTCTCCGCACTGGGTAGCTGAATGGACAGCGGGGCGCTCGCGGGCCGCCACATCGTGATCACGCGTCCGGCCGGACAGGCGACGCATCTGGCCGACGCCCTCGTCGCCCTCGGCGCCAGGCCGGTGCTGTTCCCGGCGCTGGCGATCTTCGACGTCGAGAATACGCACCCGCTGCTCGACATCGCCACCCGCCTCGACGCATTCGACTGGGCGGCCTTCGTCAGCCCGAACGCCGTCGAGAAGGCGCTCGGCCCCATCCTCGCCCGCCGCAAGTGGCCGGCGCATGTGCGCGTGGCGACCATCGGCAAGAGCAGCGAACTCGCGCTCGCCGCCTTCGGTATTACCCAAGTCGTCGCGCCGCGCGAACGCTACGATTCCGAAGCCCTCGTCGCCCTGCCGGAACTGCAGGACATGGCGGGCAAGAAGGTCGTCGTCTTCCGCGGCGACGGCGGCCGCGAACTGCTCGGCGATACGCTCGTCGCGCGCGGCGCGACGGTCGAATACGTCACCTGCTACCACCGCGGCAAGCCCGCCCTCGACCCGGCGCCGCTGCACAAGCTGTGGACCGACGGCCATCTCGACGCCGTCACGCTGACCAGCAGCGAAGGCCTGCGCAATCTCCACGACATGGTCGGCAAGCTCGGCCAGGCCTGGCTGCGCAAGACGCCCGTTTTCGTGCCGCATGCCCGCATCGCCGAACAGGCGCAGCAACTGGGCCTGCACGAAGTCATCCTCACCGGTCCCGGCGACGACGGCCTCGTCAAGGGACTCCTCGAACATTTTGGTGCCGCCGTCCATGCCGCCTGATCCCGCTTCCGCTCCCTCCGCCACCGATACCGCCGCGCCCTTGCCGCCGCCGGCCGAACCCGTGCGCGCGCCGGCCAATGCCTTTCTCGCCGCCCTGCGCCGGCCGCCGGTGCTGATCGCCGTCCTCGCCCTGGCCCTGCTCGGCTGGCAATGGGTCGAGACGCGCAGCCGCCTGTCCGACGTGCGCGAGGAACTCGCCAAGCGCCTGTCCGAAGGCGACGCCGTGGCGCGCGAGGCGCGCGCCCTGGCCCGCCAGGACCAGGAGAGCGTGCAGGCACTGCAGGCCAAGCTCGGCGTGCTCGAAGCCAAGCTCGCCGAGACGCAGGGCCAGCAACTCGCGCTCGACGCCATGTACCAGGAGCTTTCGCGCAGCCGCGACGAGCGCCTGCTGGCGGAGGTCGAGCAGGCCGTCTCCATCGCCGCCCAGCAGTTGCAGCTTGCCGGCAACATCGAGGCGGCGCTGATCGCCCTGCAGGGCGCCGACGCGCGCCTCGGCCGCGGCGCCAACGCCCGCTTCCTCGGCCTGCGCAAGCTGCTGGCGCGCGACATCGAAAGGCTCAAGGGAATGTCGACCGCCGACGTGCCGGGCATCGCCCTGCGCCTGGAAACCGTGGTCGCCGTCGTCGATACCCTGCCGCTGGCCTACGAGCAGCGGCCGAAGGTGGAACTGCCGACGCCGCATTCGCGCTCGCCGGTTTCCCTGAGCTTCTGGCAGGCCTTGGCGCTGGACGTCTGGAACGACACCAAGCAACTGGTGCGCATCGAACGCATCGACCACCCCGAGCCCGGCCTGCTGAGCCCGAGCCAGAACTTCTTCCTGCGCGAGAACCTCAAGCTGCGGCTGGTGAATGCGCGCCTCGCGCTGCTGGCGCGCGACGGCAAGAGCTTCCGCGAGGACATCCGCCAGTCGCGCGACTGGCTGGAGCGCTATTTCGACACCCACGCCAAGCCGGTGCAGGCGGCGCAGGCGACGCTGAAGGCGCTCGCCGCCACCGGCGTCGCCACCGAACTGCCGAGCCTCGACGAAACCCTCAACGCCCTGCGCAACTTCAAGGTCGCGCAGGAGAAGAAATAAATGCGCGCACTCCTCTGGCTGCTGACCCTCGCCGCGCTCGCCGTCGGCCTCTCGCTGGCGGCGCGCTACAACGACGGCTACGTGCTGTTCGTGCTGCCGCCCTGGCGCGCCGAGGTGTCGCTCAACCTGCTGCTGGTGATCCAGGTCGTCGGCTTCCTGCTGCTCTACCTGATCCTGCGCGGCGTCATCAACACCCTGAGCCTGCCGGACAAGGTGCGCGAATTCCGCGCCCGCCGCGCCCGCAACAAGGCCGAGAGCGCACTGGCCGACGCCATGTGGCTGCTGCAGGAAGGCCGCTACGGCCGCGCCCTGGCCAGCGCCGAGCGCGCCTACGACGCCGGTCACCGCGCCGGCCTGGCCGCGCTGGTGGCCCAGCGCGCGGCGCACGCGATGCGCGACGATTACCGCGAAACCGTTTGGCGCGAACGCGCGGCCCATCACGACGCCGAGGTGCATGCCGCGCGCCTGATGACCGAGGCCGAACTGGCGCTCGAAGCGCGCGACTTCGGCGCCGCGCGCGACGCGCTGAACCGCCTCGCCGCCAGCGAGGGCCGCCACCTCGCGGCCCTGCGCCTGTCGTGGCGCGCCGAGCAGGGGCTGGGCAACTGGCAGGAGGTGCTGCGCCTGACGAAGCAGCTGGAAAAATACAAGGCCATCAGCGCCGAGCAGGCGGCGCCGATCCGCAGCCGCGCGCACCGCGAGACCATCGCCCAGATGGGCGATCCGGCCCAGCTGGTGCGCTACTGGAACGCCATGCCGGCGGCGGACCGGCTCGAACCCCGGCTGGCGCAGCAGGCGGTGCGTACGCTCGCGTCGACCGGCGGTTGCGCCGAGGCGGCGAACCTGATCGAGGACTTCCTCGACGAGCGCTGGGACTCGGCCGTCGTCTCCGTGTATGCCGACTGCGAGGGCGGCGACACGCTGGCGCGCATCGCCCACGCCGAGAAATGGCTGCTCAGCCACCCGCGCGACGAACAATTGCTGCTGGCGCTGGGCCGTCTCTGCCGCCAGCAGAAGCTCTGGGGCAAGGCGCAGAGCTACCTCGAAGCCTCGCTGTCCGTGCGCCCGACGCGCGGCGCCCACATCGAACTCGCGCAACTGCTCGAAAGCCTCGAACGCGGCGACGAAGCCAACCGCCACTTCCGCGCCGCCGCGGTACTGTAGAGCTTGCCGCCGCCCGCCGCGGCGCCGTCCTGCCCGATTTCCGCTGTGTAGCTTTTGCTACAGATCGGAAAACCGCTTCGGTTCACACTGCCTCCCGCTACGTCGTGTAGCGACATTTCCGGAGGCTGTGATGAAACCGATGCGCCTATTCCTCGATACCCACGACCGGACGCGCAATACCTTTCCGGCGCAGTTGTCGGTGGACGACTTCGAATCCTTCTTCGCCGGTTACGAGGAAGCCTGTCGCGCGGAGGGCGTGATCCCCGTGCGCGTGCATATCGGCTACGAGACGGGGCGGGCCTTCTGCCTGAATCTGGCGGCCGACGCCGAGGCCGTGCAGCGCGCCCACGAGCGCGTCGGCCTGCCCTTCGATGCCATCACCGAAGTCACCACCGCGACGCCCCACGACATGTTCCTGCGGCGCGCGGCGGCCGCCGCGGCGTGACGCCGGCCGGCCGGGGAGGACGATCATGAACGCAGGTCTCGTCGATGTTTTCGGCATTGCCGTGGCGGCCATCGCCCTCGCCTCGGCCGTGCTCCTGATGATGGTGCACAAGGAACTGGGGCCCTTCACGGGGCTCTCGGCCGGCGGCAAGTGGATGCTGATGGGCGCCTTCGGCATGGGCGTGGTCGCCTTCGGTTTCAAGATGGCCGTGGCCGCCGTCATGTCCGGCATGCCGGAACGGGCGGTGGCGCCGCTGATCGCGGCCTACGGCGGTCCGACGGTGGCGCACGACGCCGACGCCAACGCCTTCGACGACAGGCCGGCGGCGGCGCGCTACGTCTGGCAACCGCTGCCGGCGGCGGCGCCGGCGCCGCCCGACAATCCGACGACGCCGGAGAAGGTCGCCCTCGGCCGCCGCCTGTTCAACGACAAGCGCCTGTCGGCGGACGGCACCCTGTCCTGCGCCTCCTGCCACGATCTCCACGGCCATGCCGGCGGCGACGGCCGCCCCACGGCGACCGGCATCGGCGGCCAGCTGGGCGGGCGCAACGCGCCGACGGTGTGGAACGCCGCCTTCCAGTCGGTGCTGTTCTGGGACGGCCGGGCGGCGTCGCTGGAGGAGCAGGCCAAGGGGCCGATGCTCAATCCCGTCGAGATGGGCATGCCCTCGGCGGCCGAGGTGGAGCGGCGCGTGGCGGCCGACGCCGGCTATCGCGACGAGTTTGCGCACGTGTTCGGGAGCCGCCAGCCGATCACCATCGACCTCGTCGCCAAGGCCATCGCCGCCTACGAGCGCACCCTCGTCACGCCCGACGCGCCCTACGACCGCTTCGTGCGCGGCGACGCCGGGGCCCTGAGCCCGGCGCAGGTCCGCGGCATGGCGCTGTTCGAGTCGCTGGGCTGCGTGAGCTGCCACCAGGGGCCGGCTTTCTCGGATGCGAGCCTGCTGGGCGGCCGCATGCCCCTGCGCATCTTTCCCACCAACGCCAATCCCTACGAGACGAAGTACGGGCTGCTGGCCGACGGCGGCGCCACGGGCCTGTCCGGCGTACGCGGTACCTGGCGCGTCGCGTCGCTGCGCAACGTGGCCCTCACCGGGCCCTGGTTCCACAACGGCGCGGTGGACAAGCTCGCCGATGCCGTGCGCGTGATGGCCACGGCCCAGCTCGGCGCCACGGTGAGCGCGGCGACTCCGCCGGTGCGCAGCGTCGAGTGGTCGCCGCGGGAGCGGGCCTTCATCCGCAGCGAGCGGCGCGCCCTCGGCGACAAGGAGGTGGCGGACATCGTCGCCTTCCTCGAATCCCTGACCAGCGACAGCCTGCTGGCGGCGCGCAAGAGCGGGCCGTAGGACTGGCAATCGACACGAAGGACACGGGCGGTTTCTCCATGCGGATAGAATGTCCGCCACGGCAGCATGGGGAGATCGTTCGATGGTCGAGTTGGAAAGCCTCGGTCCGTTTCGCGCGCTGAGCGAGGCCGGCCGCAAGCGCCTGCGCCAGGGCGCGGTCTGCAAGGATTGCGCACCGGGCGCGCCTATCCTGCACAAGGGGACGCCGATCTCGGGCGCCTATTTCGTCGTCGGCGGCCGGCTGCGCGTCTATTCCCTGGCGCCGGACGGCAGCGAGGCGACGCTCTATTTCATCGACCCCGGCGAGACCTGCGTCTTCGCCCTCAACAGCCTGTTCAACGACCTGCGCTATCCGGCCTGGGTGCAGGCCGAAGCGCCCACCACCGTGGCCTTCATTCCGGGGCCGATCTTCCGCGAACTGTTCGCGCGCGAGCCGTCGATCCAGGACGTGACGGTGCGCGCGCTCTCCACCCTGGTCTTCCGGCTCATGGCCGAGCTGGAAGAGGTGCATGCCTACAAGCTCGACCAGCGGCTGGCGAACCTGATCCTGCTGCGCGCCTCGGCGGCGGGCGAGGTCGCCATGACCCAGCAGCAGATGGCCGCCCACCTCGGCACGACGCGGGAAGTGGTGGCGCGGCTGATGGAGGAGTTCGTCGCCGCCGGTGCCGTGGAGACGCGGCGTGGGCGCACGCTGATCCGGGATGCGGCGGCCCTGGCGAACCGCGTCGCCGGGCGCTAGATCCAGTCGCGCGGCGGTAGGAAGTCGGTGTAGAGCTTTTCCTCGGCGCTGCCGGGATCGGGATGCCAGTCGTAGCGCCACTTCACCAGCGGCGGCAGCGACATCAGGATCGCTTCGGTGCGCCCGCCCGACTGCAGGCCGAACAGCGTGCCGCGGTCCCAGACGAGGTTGAATTCGACATAGCGGCCGCGCCGGTAGGCCTGGAAGTCGCGTTCGCGCTCGCCGTAGGGCAGGTCGCGGCGGCGCTCGCAGAGCGGCAGGTAGGCCTTGGTGAAGCTGTCGCCGACGCTCTGCACGAGGGCGAAGCAGCGCTCGAAACCGCCTTCGTTCAGGTCGTCGAAGAAGATGCCGCCGATGCCGCGCGGCTCGTCGCGGTGCTTGAGGAAGAAGTACTCGTCGCACCATTTTTTGTAGCGCGCGTGCACGTCGGCGCCGTAGGGCGCGAGGGTGTCGCGGCAACTGCGGTGGAAGTGCCGGCAGTCTTCATCGAAACCGTAATACGGCGTCAGGTCCATGCCGCCGCCGAACCACCACACCGGCTCCGCGCCGTCCTTCTCGGCGACGAAGCAGCGCACGTTCATGTGGCTGGTGGGGCAGTAGGGGTTGCGCGGATGGAGCACCAGCGAGACGCCCATGGCTTCCCAGCGCCGGCCGGCCAGTTCGGGACGATGGGCGGTGGCGGAGGCCGGCATGGCGTCGCCGGTGACATGCGAGAAATTGACGCCGCCGCGCTCGAAGAAGTTGCCTTCCTCGATGAGGCGCGAGATGCCGCCGCCGCCCTCGGGACGCTGCCAGGAATCGGTGCGGAAGGGCGTGCCGTCGAAAGCTTCGAGGGCAGCGACGATGCGGTCCTGCAGTCCGGTGAAATACGCCCGGATCGGAGCGGTGTCCATCAGCGGCGGATGGCGCGGTGCCCGATGTCGCGACGGTATTGCATGCCGTCGAAGCGGATCTGGTCGATCAGTTCGTAGGCGCGGTTCTGCGCCAGCTTGACGGTGTCGCCGAGCGCGGTGGCGCAGAGCACGCGGCCGCCGGCGGTGACGACCTGGCCGCCCGCGACGGCGGTGCCGGCATGGAAGACGTGGGCGTCGGCGACCTCGCGTTCAGGCAGGCCGTGGATGGCGTCGCCCTTGCGCGGGTTGTCCGGATAGTGCGCGGCGGCGAGCACGACGCCGAGCGCGACGCGGCGGTCCCACTCGGCCTCGACCTTGTCGAGCCGGCCGTCGATGGCGGCGTCGACGAGGTCGACGAGGTCGGTCTTCAGGCGCAGCATGATCGGCTGGGTTTCCGGGTCGCCCATGCGGCAGTTGAATTCGAGCACCTTGAGCGAGCCGTCGGGCTTGATCATCAGGCCGGCGTAGAGGAAGCCGGTGTAGAGGATGCCGTCCTTCTCCATGCCGTTGATGGTCGGCATGATGACCTCGCGCATGACGCGGGCGTGGATCTGCGGCGTGACCACCGGCGCCGGCGAGTAGGCGCCCATGCCGCCGGTGTTGGGACCCTCGTCCCCGTCCTGCAGGCGCTTGTGGTCCTGGCTGGTGGCGAGCGCCAGCGCGTGCGCGCCGTCGGCCATGACGATGAAGCTGGCTTCCTCGCCGTCGAGGAATTCCTCGATGACGACGCGCGCGCCCGCATCGCCCATCTTGTTGTCGAGCAGCATCATGTCGATGGCGGCATGCGCTTCTTCGAGCGACATGGCGACGACCACGCCCTTGCCGGCGGCGAGACCGTCGGCCTTGACGACGATGGGCGCGCCGTTGGCCTCGACGTAGGCGTGCGCCTGGTCGGCGTCGGCGAAGGTCGCGAAGGCGGCCGTCGGGATGTTGTGGCGCGCCATGAAGCGCTTGGCGAAATCCTTGGAGCTTTCGAGCTGCGCGGCGTCCCTGGTCGGGCCGAAGATGCGCAGGCCGGCGGCGCGGAAGGCGTCGACGACGCCGGCCGCCAGCGGCGCTTCGGGGCCGACGACGGTGGCGTGGATCTGCTCGCGCCGGGCGAAGGCGACGAGCTCGTCGATGGCGGTGATGGGCACGTTCTCCAGCCCGTCCTCACGCGCCGTGCCGGCGTTGCCGGGGGCGACGAAGATCTTCTGCACGCGCGGGGACTTGGCGAGACGCCAGGCAAGTGCGTGTTCGCGGCCGCCGGAGCCGATGACGAGTAGGTTCATGTCGATCAGTGCCGGAAATGACGGAAGCCGGTGAACACCATGGCGATGTTCTGTTCGTCGGCCGCGGCGACGACTTCGGCGTCGCGCACCGAGCCGCCGGGCTGGATCACCGCCGTGGCGCCGGCCTTGGCCAGCACGTCGAGACCGTCGCGGAAGGGGAAGAAGGCGTCCGAAGCGACGACGGAGCCGACGACGGTGAGGCCGTTGTTCTCGGCCTTGATGGCGGCGATGCGTGCGGAGTCGACGCGGCTCATCTGGCCCGCGCCCACGCCGACGGTCATGTTGTCCTTGCAATAGACGATGGCGTTGGACTTGACGTACTTGGCGACGCGCCAGGCGAACAGCAGGTCGGCCATTTCGGCCGGGGTCGGCGCGCGCTTGGTGACGACCTTGATGTCGGCCTGCGTGATGCGCGCCTCGTCGGCCGTCTGCACCAGCAGACCGCCGCCGACGCGCTTGAAGTCGAACACGCCGGCGGTGGCGCCCATCGGCACGGTCAGCACGCGCAGGTTCTGCTTGGCGGCGAACACGGCGCGCGCGTCCGGCGTGACGTCGGGGGCGATGATGACTTCGGCGAACTGGCCGGCGACGGCTTCGGCGGTGGCCTTGTCGATGGCGCCGTTGAAGGCGATGATGCCGCCGAAGGCCGAGGTCGGGTCGGTCTTGAAGGCCTTGCGGTAGGCTTCTTCCGCCGTGGCGCCGATGGCGACGCCGCAGGGATTGGCATGCTTGACGATGACGCAGGCAACCACGCCGCTGCCGTCGTTGAAGGCCTTGGCGCATTCCCAGGCGGCGTCGGAGTCGCCGATGTTGTTGTAGGACAGTTCCTTGCCCTGCAACTGCGTGTAGTTGGCGATGCTGCCGGCGACAGCGTTCGGCTCACGATAGAAGGCGGCCTGCTGGTGCGGGTTTTCGCCGTAGCGCATGGTGTCGACCTTGTCGAAGGCCAGCTGCAGGCGGTCGGGGAAGGTGGTCGGCTTGTCGTCCGCGTCGAGGCTGGTCCGCCAGTTGGCGATGGCGCCGTCGTAGCGCGCGGTGTGCGTGAAGGCCTTCTTCGCCAGCGCGAAGCGCGTCTTGTAGGACAGCGCGCCGCCGTTGGTCTTCAATTCTTCGAGCACCGGCGCGTAGTCGGCCGGCTCGGTGACGATGCCGACGCCGCCGGCTTCGTTGCCGTGGTTCTTGGCCGCGGCGCGCACCATGGTCGGGCCGCCGATGTCGATATTCTCGATGGCGTCTTCCAGTGCGCAGTCCTTCTTGGCCACGGTCTGCGCGAAGGGGTAGAGGTTCACGACGACGAGGTCGATGGTCGGGATGTCGTGCTGCTTCATGGTCGCGGCGTGGGCGGCGTTGCCGCGGATGCCGAGGATGCCGCCGTGCACCTTCGGGTGCAGGGTCTTGACGCGACCGTCGAGCATTTCGGGAAAGCCGGTGTAGTCGGAAACGTCCGTGACCTTGATGCCGGCGTCGCGCAGCAGTTTCGCCGTGCCGCCGGTGGACAGGATGTTGATGCCGAGGGCGGCGAGTTCGCGTGCGAAGTCGACGACGCCGGATTTGTCGGAAACGCTGATCAGTGCCTGGGTGACGTTCATGGAGTGGGCCTCAAAGCAGATTGTGTTCGGTGAGTTTCTTGCGCAGGGTGTTGCGGTTCAGTCCGAGCATTTGCGCCGCCAGCGTCTGGTTGCCGTCGGCGTGCTTCATGATGACTTCGAGCAGGGGTCTCTCGACGCTGCCGAGAACCATGTCGTAGATGGCGTGCGGTGTCTCGCCGTCGAGATCGCGGAAATAGCGGTTCAACGAGCGGCGGATGCAATCGGATATTTCTGAGCTCATGCGGCCAGGGTTTCCTCGTAGGGCAGGTGGTCGTTGGCGGCGGCGTGGGCGAGGAAGAACTCGTCCGTCGTGGCCAGTTGCTCTGCGACCGTCTGCAGTTGATTCATGGCGTGGCGGAAGCGTGCGGCGCCGACGATGCCTTTGGTATACCAGCTGATGTGCTTGCGGGCCATCCGCCCGCCGGTCTCTTCGCCGTAGAAGGCATAGAGGTCGGCGAGGTGTTCCTTGAGGATGGCGTGGATCTCGGTCGCGCCCGGCGGCGGCAGCGCCGCGCCGGTGGCAAGGAAGTGCTCGATCTCGCGGAACAGCCACGGCTTGCCCTGCGCGGCGCGGCCGATCATGACGCCGTCGGCGCCGGTGTAGTCGAGCACGTACTTGGCCTTCTGCGGCGTCGTGATGTCGCCGTTGGCGATGACCGGGATGTTCACCAGCGTCTTGACCAGCGCGATGGTGTCGTACTCGGCCTCGCCCATGTACTGGTCGGCGCGCGTGCGGCCGTGGATGGCGATGGCGCGGATGCCGGCGGCTTCGGCGATGCGCGCGATGGCCGGCGCGTTGCGGTTGTTGCGGTCCCAGCCGGTGCGGAACTTCAGCGTCACCGGCGTATCGGGCACGGCCTGGACGACGGCCTCGACGATGCGGCCAACCAGCGCCTCGTCCTTCATCAGCGCCGAGCCGGCCATGACGTTGCAGATCTTCTTGGCCGGGCAGCCCATGTTGATGTCGATGATCTGCGCGCCCTGGCCGACGTTGAACTTCGCGGCCTCGGCCATCATGCGCGGATCGGAGCCGGCGATCTGCACGGAGATCGGCTCGACCTCGCCTTCGTGGTTGGCGCGGCGCAGCGTCTTGGTGCTCTTGTAGAGCAGGGAATTCGAGGTAACCATCTCCGACACCGCGAGTCCGGCGCCGAGCTTCTTGCAGAGCTGGCGGAACGGACGATCGGTGATCCCGGCCATGGGCGCGACGAATAGATTGTTGCGCAGCGCGAAGCCGAGGAAGTTCATGTCTTGGGATGGCGAACGGGGAAGGCGCGGATTCTAGCCCAAAGTGCCTAAAAATTGTGCAATGGGTCCATAAGCCATTTATGCCGGTGCGGGTTTGTTGCGCGCGGGCAACGCGGACGGATTTTCTCCTTCCGGCCGCCGTCAGTCCGCCGCAGCGGCGTGATCACTTCGGTGGCTGATAAAGCTGCACCAGATTTCGCCCCAACTCCTTTGCCTGGTACATGGCATCGTCGGCATTCTTCGTCAGATCGATGTCATCCGTGCCATGGTCCGGATAAATGGCAACGCCCGAGCTTGAAGAAATGTTCAGGCATTGATAGCCGGGCAACTCAAAAGGCCGATTGAGCGCATGGCGGATTTTTTCCGCAACGACCAGCGCGTCCGGAATTTCCTTGATGGTCGGCAGCAGGACGACGAATTCGTCGCCGCCAATCCGGCCCACGGTGTCCGACTCGCGTATGCACTCCTCCAGGCGCCTGGCGACTGCAATCAGCAGCAGATCGCCGACATGGTGGCCGAAGGTGTCATTGACCGGTTTGAATTTGTCGAGATCGATGAACATCAAGGCCATGCGCGTCATGTCCCGGTTCGCCTGCGTGATGGCGTGCCGCAGGCGATCGCTGAACAGCGCCCGGTTAGGCAGGTCGGTGAGGACGTCGTACTGCGCCAGGTGCACCAGGCGGTCCTCCATGATCTTGCGCTCGGTGATTTCCTTGGAGATGCAGATGACGGAAACCGTGCGATGGCGATCGTCCAGTATCGGCTTGACGGTGGTCAGGTAGTAGTGATCGCCGCCGGGTCGCGGAACGCGCACTTCGATTGTCTTGCTCTCGCCGTTCTCGAATACCCATCTGACGACGGCAAAGCGCTTGTCCGCTTCGTCCTTCGGGAACACGTCCCATATCCTTCTGCCGATGATTTCCTCGGGATTTTTCCCCAAGCCGGCGGCGAAGGCCCGGTTGACGTAGCAGTACTGGCCGTCCGGAAAAAAGGTGAAGATGGGGTCGCTGGATTCGTCCAGCATGATGCGATATTTCTGCTCGCTGGAACGCAGGTTTTCCAGTTCGGCGATCAGTTCGGCTTTCGTCTTGTTGTGCACGATATTCACCGGCGACGGGCTACCAGCCCCGTGCGCCGAACATCATGCGCCGCGCGACGAAGGAGCGCAGCGGCGGCAGCAGGTCGAGCGCCAGCAGGCCGGCGCCGCGGGCGTGGCGGATCAGCGGGTCGTCGTTGCTGAAGATGCGCACCAGCGCGTCGGTGAAACCCATGGTGGCGCGGCGGTCGATCCGGCGCGCGGCGGCGTAGCGGGCGAGCGCTTCGGGCGCGCCGGGATCGGCGGCGTCGGCGAGGCAGCGCGCGAGTTCGAAGATGTCGCGCAGCGCCAGGTTGAAGCCTTGGCCGCCGACCGGGTGCAGCGTCTGCGCGGCATTGCCGATCCAGACTGCGCGCGCGCCGACGGTGCTGGCGCGATAACGCAGGCCGAGCGGAAAGACATGGCGTGCGCTCGCCGTCGCAAACCTGAGACGACGGCCGAAGCGGGCCTGCAGCAGGGCGAGGAAGGCGCGGTCGTCGAGCGCGGCGACGGCGTCGGCTTCGTCCGCCGGGCAGGTGAGGACGACGGCGAGTTCCCGGCCCGCATGACCACCGTAGGGCAGCACCGCCACCGGGCCCTGCGGCGTGAATCGCTCCCAGGCGGTGCCGCCGTGCGGCGTGTCGGCGGCGGCGGTGCAGATCACCGCATGCTGACGATAGTCGCGCGTGACGGCGGCCGTGCTGTCGATGGCGCCCTCGGCCCAGACGACGAGCGGCGCCGGCGGCGTCTGGGCCGCCGTGATCTGCGTGTTGTCATGGAAGACGATGCCGGCGCGGCTCAGCGCCGCGTCGAGACTCTGCGCCAGCGCGCCGGCGGCGAGCACGTAGCCGAGCGCCGGTACGCCTTCCTCCTGCGCGGCGATGCGCGTGCGGCCGAGGCCGCCCTGATGCGAGACGTGGATGTTGGCGATCGGCGTGTGCGGGATGTCCTGCCAGGCGCCCAGCCACTCCAGCGTCTGGCGCGAGCCGTGGGCGAGGGCGAGGATGCGCTTGTCGGCAAAGGCGGCGCCGCGCGGTCGGGCGTCGAAGATCTCGCTGGCGATGCCTTGCTTGTGCAGCGCGAGTGCCAGCGCCATGCCGGCGGGCCCGCCACCGACAATGGCGACCCGATGGTCGCCATTGTCGGCGCTGCCGCCAAGTGTTGCGCCATCCCCCCGGCCCCCTTCCCGGGGAAGGGGGCGACTATTCTGGCTCGCTGCGCTCGCTGGTCGTCGGTCGTTATCTGGCATGTGCAGCGTCGCGCATCAGCGCCTCGATGTCGGCGATCTGCTTCGGCGCGGCGTGCGTGAGGATTTCGCAGCCGGCGGCGGTGACCAGCGCATCGTCCTCGATGCGCACGCCGATGTTCCAGAAGGCCGGCGGCACGTCGTCGGCGGGACGGATGTAGCAGCCCGGCTCGACGGTCAGCACCATGCCGGGAACGAGCGGACACCAGGCTTCGGCCTTCTTGTACTCGCCGGCGTCGTGCACGTCGATTCCCATCCAGTGGCCGGTGCGGTGCATGTAGAAGCGCTTGTAGGTCTCGGTCTCGATGACGGCATCGAGGCTGCCTTCGAGGAGCTTCATGTCGATCATGCCCTGTGCCAGCACTTTCACGGCGGCCTCGTGCGGCGCCATGAAGGTGGCGCCGGGTTTGATGGCGGCGATGGCGGCGGTCTGCGCGTCGAGCACGAGGTCGTAGATGTCCGCCTGCGGTCCCGAGAAGCGGCCGTTGGCCGGGAAGGTGCGCGTGATGTCGGAAGCATAGCCGTCGAGTTCGCCGCCGGCATCGATGAGGACGAGTTCGCCGTCGGCGATGCGGCGGTCGTTCTCGACGTAGTGCAGCACGCAGGCGTTGGCGCCGGCGGCGACGATGGGCGTGTAGGCCGGATACTGGCAGCCGTGGCGGCGGAATTCGTGCAGCAGCTCGGCTTCGAGTTCGTACTCGTAGCGGCCGGGCGCGGCGGCCCGCATGGCGCGGATGTGCGCGCCGGCGGAAATGTCGGCGGCGCGGCGCAGCAGGCCGACTTCGTGCGCGTCCTTGACGAGGCGCATCTCGTCGAGCGCCGCGCGCACGTCGCGGATGTCGGCGGGCGCGCGCTTGCCGGCGCGCGATTGCGCGCGTACGGCGTTCAGCGTGGCGGCGATGCGCGTATCCCAGGCGGCGTCGTGGCCGAGCGAGAACCACAGCGAGGGCTGGTCGGCGAGGAGTTGCGCCAGCAGTTCGTCGAGCTTGCCGATCGGATGCGCCGCGTCGAGGCCGAAGCTTTCCTTTGCGCCTTCCGGGCCGTGGCGGTAGCCGTCCCAGATTTCCCGCTCGGGATCGTGTTCGCGGCAGAACAGGATGCTCTGCGGCGCGTCGCCGGCGACCAGCACCAGCACCGCTTCGGGCTCGGGAAAGCCGGTCAGGTAATGGAAGTAGCTGTCGGCGCGATAGGGATAGGGCGTGTCGCGGTTGCGCAGCTTTTCGCCGGCGGTGGGGATGACGGCAATGCCGCTGCCCATGCGTTCGAGCAGGCGGCGGCGGCGGTCGGCGAAGGGAGCGATGTTCATGGCTGCATTATAGAGAGCGAAGTTCGGCATCGAGTTCCGCGAGGCGTTGCGGCGTGCCGACATCCACCCAGCGGCCGGTGTGCAGTTCGCCGCCGACCTGTTGTTGCGCCATGGCTGCGCGCAGCAGTGGGGCGAGCTTCGCCGGCCGGCCGCGTTCGACGGCGGCGAAGAGTTGCGGCCGGTAGATGCCGATGCCGGCGAAGGTGCGGCGTTCTCCGCCCACATCCGCGACGCGGCCATCGTGCAGCACGAAATCGCCGTCCGGATGCTGCGGCGGATTCGGCACGAGCACCAGATGGGCGAGATCGCCGGTCTGCAGCGCCGCGCGCGCACGGTTGAAATCCCATTCGCAGTAGATGTCGCCGTTGACCACGACGAAGGCGTCGTCGGCGAGCAGCGGCAGGGCCTGGGCGATGCCGCCGGCGGTTTCGAGAGCGCCCGGCGGTTCGGGCGAATAGCGGATGGCGACGCCCCAGGCGCTGCCGTCGGCGAGCAGGGCTTCGATCTGTTCGCCGAGATGTGCGTGGTTGATGACGATGTCGCGAAACCCGGCGCGCGCCAGGCGTTCGATGTGCCAGACG
The DNA here is from genome assembly GCA_964632965.1 of uncultured Rhodocyclaceae bacterium. Classification (GTDB taxonomy): domain Bacteria; phylum Pseudomonadota; class Gammaproteobacteria; order Burkholderiales; family Rhodocyclaceae; genus Nitricoxidireducens. Next base: position 18,547 of record CAZWFC010000003.1, on the reverse strand, counting down.
ATCAGCGGCTTGCCGGCGACGGGCAGCAGCGGCTTGGGTGTGCGGTCGGTCAGCGGCCGCATGCGCTCGCCGCGGCCCGCCGCCAAAATCATTGCCTTCAAAGCGTGATGCCCGGCTGCATCTGGCGGCCTTCGACCTCGTCGAGCAGTTTCAGGAAGGGGCCGAGGGCGCGGTAGCGGTCGCAGGCGGTGCGCAGGTATTTCGCCACCAGCGGCATGTCTTTGAGGTAGCCGTCCTTGCCGTCGCGATGGCACAAGCGCGCGAAGATGCCGAGCACCTTGATGTGGCGCTGCACGCCCATCCATTCGTAATCGCGGTAGAAATCGCCGAAGTCGGCGCGCACCGGCAGGCCGGCCTTGCGCGCCTTTTCCCAGTAGCGCACCAGCCAGTCGATCGCGAGGTCTTCGGGCCATTCGACGTAGGCGTCCTTGAACAGCGAGACGAGGTCGTAGCTGATCGGGCCATACACGGCGTCCTGAAAGTCGACGATGCCCGGATTGGGTCCCGTCACCATGAGGTTGCGCGAATGGTAGTCGCGATGCACATACACCTGCGGTTCGGCGAGATTGACGGCGAGGATGGTTTCGAACGCGTCGTCGAGGATTTTGCGTTGTGCGGTGGAGAGCTCTATGCCGAGGTGTTTGGCGATGTACCAGTCGGGGAAGAGGTCGAGTTCGCGCTTGAGCAGTTCGCGGTCGTAGGGCGGCAACTCGTGCGGCCGGCTGGCGCTCTGGAGGCGGATCAGGGCGTCGGTGGCGGCGTCGTAGAGGGCGACCGTGTTGTCGGCGTCGAAGGCATTCAGGTAGGTGGTCGAGCCCAGATCGGAGAGCAGCAGGAAGCCCTGCGCGAGATCCGCGGCGAGCACTGCCGGGACATGCACGCCGGCGGCGTGGAACAACTGCTGCACATGCAGCCAGGGCCGGCAATCCTCGCGTTCCGGCGGGGCGTCCATGACGATGCGGGTGCTGCCGTCGGCGCCGGTGGCGCGGAAGTAGCGGCGGAAGCTCGCATCGGCGGATGCCGGGGCCAGGGCGAAGCTTTGCCCGGGATAAAGACTGCCCAACCAGGCCTCGATTTTGCGCTGCCGTTCCACGCGGATAACCCCTTGAGAATGCTAGAATTGCAGATTCTAACATCGGGTAATCGCGCGCCCAGGCGGCGTGCGGCGTGGATCCAGAACGATGCCGTTGCGCGCAATTCTCTGCTGGGTGCTGTCCCTGGGCTTGACCGGCACGGTTGCGGCCGAGGGCCTGGCGCCGTTGCGCGTCGATCCGTCGCTGCTCGGCGGCAGCGCTGCCGGCGCGGAATCCCCGGCGCCCCGGCCCCGGCCGGCGGCGGTGCCGCAGCCGGTTGCTCCCGCGCAACCGGTGGTGCTCGAAGCGCCGCAACGCATCGAGGTCGCGCCGACGCAGGCGCCGGCACCCGCCCCCGTGGCGGCTCCGGCAAAACTCCCGGCGCCGCAGCCGGTCGCCGCACCGGCCCAGGTGCAGGCTCCGGTGGTTCAGCCTGCGCCAACTCCAGTGCAACCGGCGCCAGCCCCGGCTCCGGCGCTACGGGCCGCGGAGACGACAGTGGTGCCCGCAGCGGCGCCCGTCGTATCGAAGGCGGTCGCCCAGCCCGAAGCGGTCGCGCCGGTGAAGACCCAGCCGGTGTACGTGGCCGCGCAGACCGCGACGCCCGAGGCGACGCGGACGGTCGGCGGCGCGACGCTGCCGCCGTTGCGTGTCGATCCGGCCTTGCTGGGCATGGGCGTCTCGGCGCGCCGCGAGACATCGCCGGCCCGCCTCGCGTCTTCATCGGCACCTTCGTCTGCACCGCCGCAAGGGACGACAGCTGCCGCGCAGGCGCCGCTCGGCCAAGGCGGCGAGCCGCCCCTGGTGATGGATCGTCCGGTCCTGCCGCCGCTTTATTCCGCCTATGTGGAGGCGGGGCAGCTGCCGGCGCCGAAACTGAAACCGTCGCGGGCGCTGACGCCGCCGCTCAAGAATTCCACCGATCTGCGCCCCAGCTTCATCAGCGCCGACCGCATGCACGGCCGCAACGATGTCGAAATGATCGCCGAGGGCGCGGCGGAATTGCGCAAGATCGGTACCGTGCTCGACGCCGACCGCCTGACCTACTGGCATCTCGACGACGAGGTGGAAGCGCTGGGCAACGTGCGCCTGCAAAAGGATCAGGACGTGTACACTGGTCCGAAGCTGCGCATGAAGGTCGAGGAAAGCACCGGGTTTTTCGAGCGGCCGGTTTATTCGATGCCGCGCACGAAGACATACACGCCCGTCGCGATGCTGGGCAGCGAGGTCGAGGAGACGGCGACCACGACGATTACGGGGCGCGGCGAGGCGGAGGAAATCGAGTTCCTCGGCGAAGGTCTCAGCCGCCTCAAGAAGGCGACTTACACGACTTGCGCGCCGGGCAATACGGATTGGTATGCCGAGGTCAGCGACCTCAACCTCGATTACAACCGCGAAATCGCCGAGGGTGCCGACGGCAAGGTGGTGTTCATGGGCATGCCCATCCTCTATTCGCCCTGGCTGGATTTTTCCCTCAACAACCAGCGCAAGAGCGGCTTGCTGACGCCGACACTCGGCACGACCAGCACCAGCGGTACCGAGCTGAGCGTGCCCTGGTACTGGAACATCGCGCCGAACATGGATGCGACGATCACGCCGCGCCTGATGCAGAAACGCGGCACCCAGTGGAATACCGACCTGCAGTATCTCGACTACACATACTCGGGGCAGGCACATGTCGAGTACTTGCCCAACGACAGCGTTGCGCACAAGCACCGGTACGGTTATTCGATTCTGCACAACCAGGCCCTCGGGCGGGGATTTGCCGGCAGCCTCAACCTGAACGGCGTTTCGGACGACACCTACTTCAGCGACCTGTCGAAGCCCGCCAGCGGACTGGGGCAATTGTCCCAAGGCAGTTTGCTGCGCACCGGTTCATTGACCTACGGCGCGACGTGGTGGAGTGCATCGCTCGCCGCATCGCGTTATCAGATCCTGCAGGATCCGTCCGCCACGACGACGATAGCCGAGCCGTATAGCCGCTTGCCGCAATTCAACGTGGCCGCCAACCGCTACGATCTGCCGTACGGGGGCGCCTTCAACTTCAGCGGCGAATTCACCCGCTTCGGCCACCCGACCAATGTGATCGGCCAGCGCACCATCCTGTATCCGCAACTCTCCCTGCCGATGCAGGCTTCCTATCTCCAGGTAACGCCGAAGCTGGGCATGCATGTCACGCGCTATGCGCTCGAACGCCAGGCGTCGGGCATGTCCGCCAACCTGACGCGCAATGTGCCGATTTTCAGCGTCGATAGCTCGCTGGTGCTCGAACGCGATGCCAACCTGTTCGGCCGCAATACGATCCAGACGCTGGAACCGCGCCTCAACTACCTGTTTGTGCCGAACCGCGACCAGTCGGCTCTGAACAACGCGCGCACCCCGATCAATTTCGATACGGGTGCGGCCGACTTCAACTTCGCCACCATCTTCGCCGAGAACCGTTACAGCGGCGGCGACCGCATCGCCGATGCCAACCAGGTGACGGCGACGCTGACTTCGCGCCTGATCGATCCGGCGACGGGGGCGGAACTGATACGCGGCCTGATCGGCCAGCGCCATTACTTCACGACGCAGCATGTCACCCTGCCCGGGGAAGTTGCCCGGACCAGCCGCACGGCCGACCTGCTGGGCGCATTGTCGGGACAGGTGCTGCCCAAGACCTACGTCGATACCGCCTTGCAGTACAACCCGCGCGACAGTGCGGTCCAGCGCTTCAGCCTGGGCGGCCGCTATCAACCCGAAACCGGCAAGGTGCTCAATGCCGGCTACCGCTACACGCGCGACTTGCTGGGGCAGATCGACGTCTCGGGGCAATGGCCGCTGCGCGGCGGCTGGTACGGCGTCGGCCGCTACAACTACTCGACCCTGGAGCGGCGCATGATCGAAAGCGTCGCCGGCGTCGAATACGACGGCGGCTGCTGGGTCGCGCGCGTCGTCGTCCAGCGCATCGCCACCCAGATCCAGCGGCAGACGACTTCGCTGTTCGTGCAGCTTGAGTTGAACGGATTCTCCCGCCTCGGATCGAATCCCCTCGACATCCTGAAACGGAATGTTCCCGGCTACGGGGCCATCAACCAGCCAGCCGCCAATTCCACCTTCACGCCGAACTGACATCCACCGCCATGAGCCGTATCCGCTTTGCCGTCATCGTCGCCGTTCTCTCCGCCGTGACGGGCTGGGCCCAGGCCCAGTCCCGCAGCCGCAGCCCCGTCGAAGTCGACCGCGTCGTCGCGGTGGTCAACGACGAGGCGATCACCCTGCATGAACTGCGCACCCGGGTCGCTTCGGTGGAGCGGCAATTGCGCGCCCAGGGCACGCAGTTGCCGCCGCGCGACATCATCGAACGCCAGTTGCTGGAGCGGCTGATCGTCGATCGCATCCAGCTGCAGTTCGCCAGGGAGACCGGTTTGCGGATTTCCGACGGCGAACTCGACGGCGCGCTGCGCCGCATCGCCGACGGCAATCGAATGGGACTGGCCGAATTCAAGGCGGCGCTCGAACGCGATGGCATCGTATGGAACAAGTTCCGCGAGGAGATTCGCGACGAGATGACCGTTGCCCGCCTGCGCGACCGCGAAGTGGAGAGCCGCATCGTCATTTCCGACGGCGAGATCGACAACTTCCTCGCCAATCCGCAAAACGCGGGCGGCGGCGAGGTCACGGTGCATCTGGCCCATATCGTCATTCGCGTTCCGGAGCAGGCGGATACCGCGCAGTTGACGCGCATCCGCGCCCGCGCCGAGCAGGCGCTGCAGCAGATCCGGGGCGGCGAGGATTTCGGCAAGGTGGCGGCGAGTTTTTCCGGCACGCCGGACGCCCTGTCCGGCGGCTCCATGGGGCCGCGGCCGCTCGACCGCCTGCCGGCGCTGTATGCGGACGTGGCGCAGAAAATGAAGCCGGGCGAGGTCAGCGGCATCCTGCGCAGTCCGGCCGGATTCCACATCGTCAAGCTGGTCGACATGCGCGGCGGCGCGGCGGTTTCCAGCGTGATCAAGCAGACCCGCGCGCGCCACATACTCATCAAGATCAACGAACTGGTGTCGGAATCCGAGGCCAAGCGCAAGCTGGTCGGCATCAAGGAGCGGCTCGACAACGGCGCCGACTTCGCCGAACTGGCGCGCCTGTATTCCAATGATATTTCGGCGGCGAAAGGCGGCGAACTCGGCTGGCTCTACCAGGGCGACACCGTGCCCGATTTCGAGCGCGTGATGGATACCTTGAAAATCGGCGAAGTCAGCCAGCCGGTCCAGTCGCCCTTCGGCTGGCACCTGATCCAGGTGCACGAGCGCCGCACCGACGAGGCCTCCGTCGAGCGCAAGCGGCTCATTGCCCGCCAGGCGCTGCGCGAGCGCAAGTCGGACGAAGCCTACGAAGACTGGCTGCGGCAGATGCGCGATCGGGCCTATGTCGAGCAACGCCTCGAAGAGCGCTGAGCGGCCGACGCTGGTCGTCACCAGCGGCGAACCCGCCGGCATCGGCCCCGACATCTGCCTGGCGCTGGCCGGCGCCGACCTGCCGGTGCGCATCCGCGTGCTCGGCGACCGTAGCCTGCTGCATTCCCGCGCCGCGCTGCTCGGCATCGATATCAGCGGGCTCGACATCGAACATGTGCCGCTGCGCGCGCCCTGCGTGGCGGGGCAGCTCGACAAGGCCAACGCGCCCTACGTCATCGATCTGCTCGACCGCGCCATCGCCGGCTGCGTCAGCGGCGAGTTCGCCGCCATGGTCACGGCGCCGGTGCACAAGGGCGTCATCAACGACGCCGGCATGCCCTTCACGGGCCACACCGAATACCTCGCCGAGAAGACCGGCACGGCCCGCGTCGTCATGATGCTCGCCGGCACAGGGGCCAATGCCGGGCTGCGCGTGGCGCTGGCGACCACCCACCTGGCGCTGAAGGACGTGCCCGCGGCCATCACCCGGCCGGAGCTCGAAACCGTGCTGCGCATCCTGCACGCCGACCTGCGCGACAAGTTCGGCTTCGCCAGTCCGCGCATCCTCGTCGCCGGCCTCAACCCGCATGCGGGAGAGGGCGGCCACATGGGCATGGAGGAAATCGAGGTCATCACGCCGGTGCTCGACAAGTTGCGCGCCGAGGGCATGGACCTCGTCGGCCCGCTGCCGGCCGACACGCTGTTCACCCGTCGTGTGCTGGCCGGATCGCATGCCCAGCTCGCCATGTATCACGACCAGGGGCTGGCGGTGCTCAAGTACGCCGCCTTCGAGGACGGCATCAACATCACGCTCGGCCTGCCCATCCTGCGCACCTCGGTCGACCATGGCACCGCGCTCGACCTGGCCGGCACCGGCAAGGCCGATACCGCCAGCCTGTTTGCGGCGGTGCAGGTTGCCGCCGACATCGTCGCGCGCCGATGAAACATATTCCGCGGCGCCGTTTTGGACAGAATTTCCTCGTCGCCACCGGCGTGATCCGCGACATCGTCGCGACCATCGCGCCGCGCCGCGACGACCGCGTCGTCGAGATCGGGCCGGGCCTTGGCGCCCTGACGGAGCCGCTGTGCGCCGCGGTCGACTGCCTGCATGTGGTCGAGATCGACCGCGACCTGATCGCCCGCCTGCGCGGCAATTTCCCGCCGCAGAAGCTGGTTGTCCACGAAGGCGACGCGCTCGAATTCGATTTCGGCAGCCTCGGCAGCGATCTGCGCATCATCGGCAATCTGCCGTACAACATCTCCACGCCACTGCTGTTCCATCTGGCGACCTATGCCGGGCAGGTGCGCGACATGCACTTCATGCTGCAGAAGGAAGTCGTCGACCGCATGGTGGCCGAACCGGGCACCGCCGACTACGGCCGCCTCTCGGTGATGCTGCAATACCGCTTCGACATGGAGCGGCTGTTCGACGTGCCGCCCGAAGCCTTCGATCCCGCTCCCAAGGTCGACTCCGCCATCGTGCGCCTGGTGCCGCGTCCGGCGGCGGCCCTGACGGCGCGCGACGACGCCGTCTTCGCGCGCGTGGTGATGGCCGCTTTCTCCCAGCGGCGCAAGATGCTGCGCAATACTCTCCGGGACCTCTTTACCGCCGAGGCGCTGGTCGACCTCGGCATCCGGCCGACGGCCCGTGCCGAAGAACTGCCGGTCGCGGTTTACGTCGCACTGGCCAATTCCCTCGCGCCATAAAAAAACGGCAGACCTTGCGGCCCGCCGTTTCGCCTCATGGGGTTGAGGGTGCTCTTACGCGTTCTTCTTCATCGGGCAGGTGCTCAGGCCCAGCAGCGGATACACCGGGCAGAAGCCGATGGCGCCGGTCGCCAGGGGAACGATGCCGATCCAGGCCCACACCGGGCCGCCCAGCGCCGCCCAGGCGATCAGGCCCAAGCCGGCGAGAATGCGCAGTACGCGGTCGATACCACCGACATTGAATTTCATGGCAGGTCTCCTAACAAGTGGGGAAAGTGCGGCCATTTAATCACCGCCCTTCCCTACTGTATGTGACCAATGTTACAGAGGCCGGTTCGTGCTATTTCAGCCGGCCATGCGGCGCAGGCCGGCCGGGTCGAGGATCTCGACCTGTTCGCGGCCGAGCCGGACCAGTCCCTGTTCGCCGAAGCCCTTGAGCAGGCGGCTGACCATTTCGCGCACGCTGCCGAGTTCGTCGGCGAGTTGCTGGTGGGTGGCATGCACGACCTTGCCCTTGCCGAGCAGCAGCCCCGCCAGCCGCTGGTCGAGCTTGCGGAAGGCGACTTCCTCGATCAGTTGCATCAGGTCGGCGATGCGCTCGGAAAACAGATGGAAGACGAAGTCGCGGAACGCCCGCTGGTCGAGCAGTTCGTCGAAGATCGGGCGCGGCAGCAGCACCAGGGTCGTCTCGCCCAGGGTCACGCCGCGGGCGTTGTAGTCGGTGTGGCCGAGCAGGCAGCTCGACGTGATGATGCAGGATTCGCCGGGCAGCACGCGGTAGAGCGGCAGCTCGCGGCCGCCGGCGGACGGCTTCAGGACGCGGATGCCGCCGTCGAGGATGAAGGGAAAGCCCTGGCAGGGCTGGTGCTCGTCGAACAGCACCGCGCCGGCCGGGACCGTGACGGTCTGCGCCTGCTCCAGCACCTTGGCCCGCAGCGCCGCGGGCAGGGCGTCGAGCACCGGGTAGAGCACCTGCAGCGCCGGCGTGTTCATGCCAGTTCCGCCACGACCGGGGCATGGTCGGAAGGGCGCTCCAGCTTGCGCGGCGCGCGGTCGATGGCGCAGGCGCGGCAGCGTCCGGCGAGCGGCCGGCTGAGCAGGATGTGATCGATGCGCAGGCCGCGGTTGCGCTGGTGCGCCATCATGCGGTAGTCCCACCAGGAATAGCTTTTCTCGGCCTGCTCGAAGAGGCGGAAGGCGTCGACGAGACCGAGGTCGGTCAGCCGGCGGAAGGCGTCGCGCTCGGCGGCGGTGCACAGCACCTGGTCCTTCCAGGCCACCGGGTCATGGACGTCGCGGTCCTCGGGAGCGATGTTGAAGTCGCCGAGCAGGACCAGGTCGGGATGGCGCGTCAGTTCGTTCCGCAGCGCCGCCGTCAGGGCGGCGAGCCAGCCGAGCTTGTACGCATACTTGTCCGAGTCCACGCTCTGGCCGTTCGGGATGTAGGCGCAGACGACGCGCACGCCGGCCACCGTCGCGGCGATCAGGCGCTTCTGCGGATCGTCGTAGCCGGGGATGCCGCAGGCGACGTCCGCCGGCTCCGCGCGGGCGAGGATGGCGACGCCGTTGTAGGTCTTCTGTCCGCTGTGCGCCGCGCGGTAGCCGGCGGCCGCCAGTTCGGCGAACGGAAAGGCGGCGTCCTCCAGCTTGGTTTCCTGCAGACAGAGCACATCCGGGGATTGTGCCGCCAGCCAGTCCAGGACATGGGGCAGGCGGACGCGCAGGGAATTGACGTTCCAGGTGGCGATCTTCATCGATGGCACGGCGTTGTTTGATGGCGATGATAACCCAGGCCTGTCGCCGCAGACCTATAATGAAAAAGGAGGTCGCCATGTTCGACTCGCCTTTCGATTTCTGTCCGAAGTGCGGTGAAATGGTCCTGCTGGACCAGACACGGCGGGAGTGTGCGGCGGAGCATCGTTGCGGCGACGCCGAATGCCCGCTGGAAGGTTGTTTCACGGGTTTCGACTTCCGGTCGAAGCCGCAAGGGGACGAGAATGAATCAGGCAAATGAACGGCGGAAATTCTGGCGCGCCACATTCAACGCGCCGGTGAAGCTGGTGAACGATGCGGCCAGCGTCGATGCGATGCTGGACGATATCTCCCTCAAGGGCGCGTTGCTGCAGGTGCCGCCCGGATGGCAGGGTGCGGTCGGCGAGCACTGCTACCTGAAGCTGCGCCTCGGCGGCGACCCGGAGATGACGATCACGATGTGGGGACGGGTCACGCACATCGACGGCCGCAAGATTGGGCTGCTGTGCGAGAGCATTGACCTCGACAGCATCACGCACCTGCGCCGGCTCGTCGAATTGAATGCGGGCGATCCCGCCCTGCTGGAACGCGAACTTACCGCGCTGGTCGCCGGCTGAGCGGCTATTTTTCGGCCGAGTAGCCGGCTGCTTCCAGCGCGCTGCCCCAGGTCACGGCCTCGAAGCCTTTCAGCACCTTGCCGCCGACGGTCAAGGTCGGTATCGAAGGGCTGTCGGAGCCGGTGGCGGCCTTGTAGGCGGCGATGTCCTCGGGCGTTTGCAGGGATTTCTCCGCGAACGGGGTGCCGAGTTTCTTCAGCAGATCGCGTCCGCTACCGCAGACGGGCCCGCAGTCGGGTGCGGTGTACAACGTCACCGGGAAGTTGCGCGCGGCCTGGCGCTGTTCGTAGCTGAGGCTGCCGCCGCTGTCTATCACGCTGGCATTGAGCTTCCGCTGCTCGACCTTCTGCGCTTCGGCGGCGACGGGCGGCGCGTCCGAATAATGCACCTTGCCGTCCTTGTCGACCCAGCGATAGGCTCCCTGCGCGAAGGCGTTCACTGCGACGAGTGCGAGTACCAGTGCCGGCAGCGGTTTCATGGATGTCTCCCGATAGGGCGGATCACGCCGCGATCATGCCATTGTGCCGCAGCAGCGCATCGGGCTGCGGTTCGCGGCCGCGGAAGGCCTTGAATGATTCGAGCGCCGGGCGCGCGCCGCCGACGGCGAGGATCTCGCGCCAGAAGCGTTCGCCGGTCTCCGCGTCGAGTGCGCTGCCGCGCGCCTGCGCGGCTTCCTCGAAGGCGGCGTAGGCGTCGGCCGACAGCACCTCGGCCCACTTGTAGCTGTAGTAGCCGGCCGCATAGCCGCCGCCGAAGATGTGCGAGAAGCTCTGCGGAAAGCGGTTCCACTCGGGCGGCACGACGACGGCCACTTCGCGCCGCACCTGGTCGAGCAGTTGCAGCACGCTCTGCCTGCCGTCGGCAACGAATTCGCTGTGCAGCAGCAGGTCGAAGAGGCTGAATTCGAGCTGGCGCAGCATCTGCATGCCGCCCTGGAAATTCTTCGCCGCGATCATCTTGTCGTAGAGCGGGCGCGGCAAGGTCGCGCCCGTTTCGGCGTGGGCCGTCATGCCCTGGAGCACGTCCCATTCCCAGCAGAAGTTCTCCATGAACTGGCTCGGCAGTTCGACCGCATCCCACTCGACGCCGTGGATGCCGGAAACCGGCAGTTCCTCGACCTGCGTCAGCAGGTGGTGCAGGCCGTGTCCGGTCTCGTGGAACAGGGTGATGACGTCGTCGTGGGAGAAGGTGGCCGGTTTGCCGCCGACCGGGGCCGGGAAGTTGCAGTTGAGGTAGGCCACCGGCGTCTGCACGCCGCCGGCGACGCGCCGCCGCGTGATCGCCTCGTCCATCCAGGCGCCGCCGCGCTTGGTGTCGCGCGCGTAGAGGTCGAGGTAGAACTGGCCGATCAGTTGCCCGTCGCGCTCGATGCGGAAGAAGCGCACGTCCGGGTGCCATACCGGCGCGCTGTCGGGCGCGAGTTTGACGCGGAACAGCGATTCGATGACGCGGAACAGGCCGGCCAGCACTTTCGGTTCGGGGAAGTACTGCTTCACCTCGTCGTCCGAGAAGGCGTAGCGCGCCAGCTTGAGCTTTTCCGACACCCAGGCGAGATCCCAGCTTTCGAGCTGCTCCATGCCGAGCTCCGCCTTGGCGAAGGCGCGCAGTTCGGCGACGTCGCGCTCGCCGAAGGGCTTGGCCTTGGCGGCGAGGTCGCGCAGGAAGACGGCGACGTCGGCCGGCGACTGCGCCATCTTCGGCACCAGCGACACCTCGGCGTAGCTGCTGTAGCCGAGCATGGCCGCTTCCTCGGTGCGCAGCCTGAGTATCTTGTCGATCAGCGGGCCGTTGTCCCATTCGGGCTTGCCGAATTCGGCAGCCCGCGTCGCGTAGGCGCGGTACATGCGCGCGCGCAGGCCGCGGTCGTCGGCGTACTGCATGACCGGAATGTAGGAGGGCGCCTGGAGGATGAATTTCCAGCCGGGCTTGCCGTCTTTTTCCGCTGCGGCGCGGGCGGCGGCGCGAACGTCGTCGGGCAGCCCGGCCAGTCCGGCCTCGTCGTCCACCCATTCGGCGTGGGCGTTGGTGGCGTCGAGCAGGTTTTCGGCGAACTTCGCGGCGAGCGCGGCCAGTTCCTCCTGGATTTCCTGGAAGCGCGGCTTCCGGTCGGCCGGCAGCTCGGCACCCGAGAGGCGGAAGTCGCGCACCTCGTTATCGACGATGCGTTTCCTCGCCGGCGTCAGCGCAGCGTACTCGGCGCTGGCGCGCAGCGCCTTGTACTTGTCGAACAGGGCGAGGTTCTGGCCGAGTTCGGCGTAGAAGCGCGAGACCTCGGGCAGCATCGCGTTGTAAGCGTCGCGCCACTCCGGCACGTCGTTGACCGAATGCAGGTGGCCGACGATGCCCCAGGCGCGCCCGAGCTGCTCGCCGGCGTCTATCATCGGCTGGACGAAGTCGTCCCAGGTGGCCGGCGTCGCGGCTTGCGCCAGTTGTTCGGTGAGTCCTCGGTTCGTCTCCAGCAGCTGACGGATGGCGGGGGCAACGTGTTCGGGCGCGACCGCGTCGAAGCGCGGCAGCCCTGAGAAGTCGAGCAGCGGGTTCATGGACACCAGATGGGGATGAGCGGCGGGGATGCAAGCCCGCCGGGGGGGTCAGGCGAGGCTTTCGCCGGTCAGGCGCAGCAGGGCTTCGCGATACTTGGCGCCGGTCTTTTCGATGATCTCGGCCGGCAGCTTCGGTCCCGGTGCCTGCTTGTTCCAGTCGACGAGGGTTTCCAGGTAGTCGCGCACGAACTGCTTGTCGAAGGAGGGCGGGCTGATGCCGACCTGGTACTGGTCGGCCGGCCAGAAGCGCGAGGAATCGGGCGTCAGCACCTCATCGATCAGGTGCAGGCGGCCGTTGGCGTCGAGGCCGAATTCGAACTTGGTGTCGGCGATGATGATGCCGCGCACGCGCGCGAAGGCCGCCGCTTCCTTGTAGAGCCGCAACGAGACGTCCTTGACCTGGCGCGCCAGGTCGGCGCCGATCATGCCTTCCATCGTCGCAAAGTCGATGTTCTCGTCGTGCTCGCCCATCTCGGCCTTGGTGGCCGGCGTGAAGATCGGCTCCGGCAACTGCTGCGCCAGCTTGAGCCCGGCGGGCAGGTCTATGCCGCAGACCTTGCCGCTGGCCTGGTAGTCCTTCCAGCCCGAGCCGATGATGTAGCCGCGCACGACCGCCTCGATGGGCAGCGGCTTGAACTTGCGCACGACGATGGCGCGGCGGCGCACCTGGGCCTTCTCGGCCTCGCCGGCAACGACCGTTTCCGGATCGATGCCGGTCAGCTGGTTGGGCACCACATGGGCCAGCTTGCCGAACCAGAAGTCGGCCACGGCGGTCAGCACGTCGCCCTTGCCGGGAATGGGATCGGGCAGGATCACGTCGAAGGCCGACAGGCGGTCCGTCGTCACGATCAGCATCTTGTCGTCGCCGACGGCGTAGATGTCGCGCACCTTGCCGCGGGCGATCAGCGGCAGGCTGGCGATGGAGGATTCGAACAGAGAAGGGTTCATGCGGTCATTCCCGGACGTAGGCTTTGGCCGGCTTGTCCTCGCTGGCATCTTCCCGGTAGGGGAAACGGACATGTCCGTAGCGAATCAGCAGCACGGCGGCGGTGAGTAAAAATATGGCGCAGGCCACGGCGAGCATGCGCCACTCGGTGAGTTCCTTGAGATCGAGGATCAGGTAGCGCGCCAGCGCCACCATGGCGATATAGAGCGGAAAACGCACGGGCAGCTGGCCCGACTTGAAGTACTGGCCGATCATCGCCAGCACTTCGAGATAGAGGAACATTAGCAGCAGGTCGGCCAGCTGCACCCGCTTGGCTTCGAACATGGTCAGCACCTCGTGGTACATCGCCGTCGTCGTCGCGAAGGCGATGACCAGCAGGCCGAGATACTCGATGGCATCGAGGCCGCCGCTGAGGACGCGGCGCATGCGGTCGAAGGTGTGGGAATGGATGTCCATGGCGGCGATGGGCAAGCGGTTCTCGGGTCGGAGGAAGCGGATTATCGCAGGCTTCGGTCCGCCTGGGAACTTGGGATTTTTCCAGCAGCGCCCCGGAGGAAGTCCCCTTGGGGGACCGGCCAAGGATCGGCGCGTCGCCTCATGCGCGGCCGCCCTGAGGGCCCCCTTGCGCCGGATCGCCGGCCGGCCGCTAAACTCGCCGCTGGCGCGGCTCAGTACCCCAGAGACAACAGCGGGCACTAGACAACGCTGCCGGACTTCCCCGTCCAGCGCTCCACCGCCGCGGCGGCCGCAAAATCGGCGCGGTGCCGATTCTTGGCCTGCTGCACCGGCCGTGTTCGCAAATTGGAGGACAGGAGGTCCAAATATGAGGCGCCTGTCGGGCCAAGAACTGCCCCTCAGAGCTTAACCGGAAAGCTACCGTGCAGAAGCCGTTAGCTGTCGGTGTCGCCAGATTCAGCTGCCAACGATATTGCACGAGAGATCATTCTCTTGACCTCTGACGATGCATGTATCGGAACTAGCTCAACTTCCGGATGTTTGATCCTAAAGACGCGAAACACCTCATCTGCGAAAGCCTGTCCAATTGATGCGACACCGACAAAATCGAGCATCACGACTTTGAATCTATCTATTCGCGTCAAGAGTCGCTTTGCTTGAGATCGAGAAACCAAGTTGTCGTCTCCGTATCGCATTAGCTTTACGGGTACTACTGTCGTGTTGAATCCGTAGTCTTCACCCGAGGAGAACTTGTCAAAGACTTTCTTTGTGGTTCGAGCGGTATGGTTATGTAGCAACATCGTCACTTGAGTACCGCCGCGAGGTTTACTCCCTTGGAGAATCCAATCCTCCTTCTTGTCGAACTCGTGTGAGAAGAAAACCTCACCTGAGAGAATGTCGAACTCGTCAAACATCCGCGACGAGAAGAAAATTCCCTCTCCGGAGTGATTTGCAGGGTCCGTTGTGAACTTCCCCTTTGCAAGTTCTAGGACCGAGTGCCTTTCATCCACAAGGCCGAGTGCCGCCTGGATCTTCTTGAAAATGCCCACACCGTCGTCGTAAATCTCGATTCTTGTGGACGCCGCCGTCTTTCGTATGGTGACGATCACATGGCTTGCCCCAGAGTGATCGATGACATTGTTAAACATCTCCGTAAAGCCGTAATGCCAAATGTTCAGCACGTTGTCTGGCAGCTTCCCCAACAATGGCGCTACATCACTGCGCCATACCGTATCTTCTGCCAGTTCACGTGTAACTTGGTACTGGTTCGTCCATTCCAGCAGTGGGGCAAGGCTATAGCGCTTGCTGCGTGTCTTCCCGGTAACCAGAACCGCGCCCTCGTCAACCAGTCGCTTCAGATGCTTGTGAACAGCCTGCCTTGAGCAGTCGAACTTCTCGCTCGCCATCTTCACGACGTCTGCCGGGTGAGCGTCAATGTTGTCAATCAGGAACTTGCGTACCGGCTCACCACCAACCCGAACCTTGCCCATTTATCAACCTCCATCACGTTTATTGTCAACATATGAGCTATGTTTGTCAACATCAGAACCTCTTAACTTTGCTCAAGCAGGCCACCAGTGCCACAGTTCTTGGCCACGAGGGTCCCACAGTTTGCAGCCCCCTCCATTCCGAGTACCCACAGGGAGTTCACCGTGGCGGTGGCGACGGCGGCTGGTGCGACGCGACTGATGACCGAGGGGAATCCCTGTGGGACTTGGCGGCGTGCCGGCCGTCGGCGTCGCTTCGCGCTCCCAAACACCATCAAACAAAAAAGCCGCCCGGCTCGCGCCGGACGGCTTTCCTGGAATACCGCGACAGGCTTACTTGACGACCGCGTTCAGTTCGCCCTTCTTGTAGCGATTGGCCATGGCTTCGAGGCTGATCACCTTGATCTTGCTGGCCTGGCCGGCGCAGCCGAAGGCTTCGTAGCGGGCCTTGCAGATTTCCTTCATCGCCTTGCGGGCTTCGGCGAAGTACTTGCGCGGGTCGAAGTTCTTGCGGTCCTTGTTGAGGAACTGGCGGATCGCGCCGGTGGAGGCCATGCGCAGGTCGGTGTCGATGTTCACCTTGCGCACGCCGTTCCGGATGCCCTCGACGATCTCCTCGACCGGCACGCCGTAGGTGGCGCCCATCTCGCCGCCGTTCTCGTTGATGATCTTGAGCCAGTCCTGCGGCACGCTGGAGGAGCCGTGCATCACCAGGTGGGTGTTCGGCAGGCGGGCGTGGATTTCCTTGATGCGGTCGATGCGCAGCACCGCGCCCGTGGGCGGACGGGTGAACTTGTAGGCGCCGTGGCTGGTGCCGATGGCGATGGCCAGCGCGTCGACCTGGGTCGCCTTGACGAATTCGGCGGCCTCGTTGGGGTCGGTCAGCAGCTGGTCGTGCGACAGGGCGCCTTCGGCGCCGTGGCCGTCTTCCTTCTCGCCCATGCCGGATTCGAGCGAACCCAGGCAGCCCAGTTCGCCTTCGACCGAGACGCCGATGGCGTGGGCGATATCGACGACGTGCTTGGTGGTGTCGACGTTGTACTTGAAGGACGACGGCGTCTTGCCGTCTTCCATCAGCGAGCCGTCCATCATGACGCTGGAGAAGCCGGAGCGCATCGACTGGATGCAGACGGCCGGGCTGGCGCCGTGGTCCTGGTGCATGACGATCGGCACGTCGGGATGGCTCTCGATGGCCGCCTCGATGAGGTGGCGCAGGTAGGCCTCGCCGGCATACTTGCGGGCGCCGGCCGAGCCCTGCATGATGACCGGGCTGTTGGTCTCTTCGGCCGCTTCCATGATGGCCTGGATCTGTTCCAGGTTGTTCACGTTGAACGCCGGCAGGCCGTAACCGTTCTCGGCGGCGTGATCCAGCAGTTGGCGCATGGATACCAGGGGCATAGCAGTCTCCTTGAGTTTGGTGTTAGGTGGCAGGCCGGTGTTCGCCGACCTTGACAAGTTTCATGGTGTTGGTGCCGCCCGGCTCGCCGATGGGTTCGCCGATGGTGAGCACGATCAGGTCGCCCGGCTTGACGGCGCCGGCGAGTATCAGTTCCGACTCGGCTTCGCGCAGCAGTTCGTCGCGGCTGTGGCCGATGTAGCGGATCAGGAGCGGCGTCACGCCGCGGAAGATGCTGCACTTGTAGCGCGTCTTGATCTCGGGCGTCAGCGCGTAGATCGGCACGCCGCTGGTCAGGCGGCTCATCCACAGCGCCGTCGAGCCCGACTCGGTGAGCGCGGCGATGGCCTTGACCTTGAGGTGGTGGGCGGCGAACAGCGCCGCCATGGCGATCGACTGGTCGATGCGGGTGAACACGCGGTTGAGGAAGTGCGTGTCGAGCGTGACTTCCATCGACTTCTCGGCTTCGAGGCAGATGCGCACCATCGACTCGACGGTCTCGACCGGGTATTCGCCGGCGGCGGTCTCGGCCGAGAGCATCACCGCGTCGGTGCCGTCGAGCACGGCGTTGGCGACGTCGGAGACCTCGGCGCGCGTCGGCACCGGGCTGTGGATCATCGACTCCATCATCTGCGTGGCGGTGATGACGAACTTGTTGTGCTCGCGGGCGCTGCGGATGATGCGCTTCTGCAGCGCCGGCACCGCCGCATCGCCGACCTCGACGGCGAGGTCGCCGCGCGCCACCATGACGCCGTCGCAGGCGTGGAGGATGTCGTCGAGATTGGCGACGGCCTCGACGCGCTCGATCTTGGCGATCAGCATGGCGTCGGAACCGGCGTCGTGCAGCAGCTGGCGCGCCAGGCGCATGTCGCCGCCGGACTTGGGGAAGGACACGGCGACGTAATCCACGCCCAGCGCGGCGGCGGTCTTGATGTCTTCCATGTCCTTCGGCGTCAGCGCCGGGGCGGACAGGCCGCCGCCCTGCTTGTTGATGCCCTTGTTGTTCGACAGCTCGCCGCCGTGGCGCACGATGCAATGGATCTCGTGGCCCTCGATGCGCGCGACGTCCATGACGATGCGCCCGTCGTCGAGCAGCAGCACGTCGCCGGGTTCGACGTCCTCGACCAGCTCGGGGTAGTCGAGGCCGACACGGGTGGTGTCGCCGAGCGGGCATTCGGCGTCGAGGATGAAGTCCTGGCCGCCCTTGAGCAGCACCTTGCTGCCGGCGAACTTGCCGACGCGGATCTTCGGCCCCTGCAGGTCGCCCATGACGCCGACGGTGCGGCCGTGGGTGCGCATGGCGTTGCGCAGCACGTCGAGGCGGGCGCGATGGTCGTCGGCCGTGCCGTGGGAGAAGTTGAGCCGCACGACGTCGATGCCGGCGGCAACGAGAGCGGAAAGTGTCTTGGGGTCTGACGAGGCCGGCCCGAGGGTGGCGACAATCTTGGTGGAACGCAGCATAGGGTGGGACGGGCTCCGTGTGGATCGAAAAGGGCCGTCTCCTCGTGGAAGGCGGCCCCCGGTAATTCTCAGCCCTTCGCGCGTTGCTCCAGTATGTCGACGGCCGGCAGCGTCTTGCCCTCAAGGTATTCGAGGAAGGCGCCGCCTGCGGTCGAGATGTAGGACACCTTGTCGTAGATGTCGTACTTCTGGATGGCGGCGATGGTGTCGCCGCCGCCGGCGAGGGTGAAGGCCTTGGTGTTGGCGATGGCCATGGCGATGGCCTTGGTGCCGGCGCCGAACTGGTCGAACTCGAAGACGCCGACAGGGCCGTTCCAGACCACGGTGCCGGCCTTCATGATGATGTCGACGAGTTCCTGGGCCGACTTCGGGCCGATGTCGAAGATCATGTCGTCATCGGCAACGGCGCCGGCATCCTTGAGGACGGCAGGCTCGTTGGCGTCGAATTTCTTGCCGCACACCACGTCGACCGCGATGGGGATGGTGGCATTGCGGGCGGTCATTTTCTTCATCAATGCCTGGGCAGTGGGAACGAGGTCGTCCTCGCACAGCGACTTGCCGACATTCTTGCCGGTGGCCTTGAGGAAGGTGTTGGCGATGCCGCCGCCAACGACCATCTGGTCCACTTTCTCGGACAGGGATTCGAGCACGGTCAGCTTGGTGGAAACCTTGGAGC
>CAZWFC010000002.1:0-64812 GCA_964632965.1 uncultured Rhodocyclaceae bacterium | reverse complement strand
ACGCGCAGCGCGGCGTAGCCGGCCAGCGAGACGCCGGAGATCAGCACCACCATCCACCAGATCTGGTGCGGGTTGAAGGCGCCGTAGGGACCGAAATCCTGGTCGGGCAGGATGGGCAGGACGACGAAGGACAGCACGGCGAACTGGAGGATGGAAATCAGGTCCTTGTGGGTGAGGCTGGTGCTGATGCCGTGCAGCTGGGCCTTGAAATAGAGCAGCACCGTGATGGCGATCGCCGCCATGACGGCGAGCGGCGCGTAGCCGAACCAGACCGCGGCGCCCAGCCCGTAGCAGAGCATCAGGGCGACGACCGAGGTGGTGCCGGGATCGCCGTCGTCCTGCGGATCGTGAAGGATGGCGGCGATCATCATCGCCGCCACGGTGAGGAAGCCGGCGGCGAGTATCCAGCCGTTGTCGGTCTTTTCGGCGAGCAGCGCCGACAGGCAGCCGAGCAGGCCGACCAGGGCGAAGGTGCGCAGGCCGGCCTTCGGATCGACGCGGCGCTCGCGCTCCATGCCGATCAGCAGGCCGATGCCGAGGCTGATGGCGAAGGCTTGCACGTGTTCTACGGCGGTGGGGGCGAAGATGCCCATGGCTGCTCCCGAGGTGTCCCTGGCGGCGATTGTATAGAATCGCGGCATGAGCTACTACGCACTCGTACCTGCCGCCGGCGGCGGCGCCCGCATGGGGGCGGGCCGTCCCAAGCAATATTTGCCCTTGCTGGGCCGGCCGCTGGTCTGGCACACGCTGGCGACGCTCTGCGCCGTGCCCGCCATCGAGTGCGTTTTCGTCGTGCTGTCGCCCGACGATGTCGAGTGGGATACGCACGACTGGTCGGCCTTCGCCGGCCGGCTCGAAGTGTTGCGCTGCGGCGGCGCACAGCGCGCCGACAGCGTCGGCAACGGCCTCAAGCAGCTGCGCGCGCGCATCGACGCCGAGGATTGGGTGCTGGTGCACGACGCCGCCCGCGCCTGCCTGACGCCGGCCCATGTCGAGACGCTGTTGCGCGAAGTGGGCAACGATCCGGTCGGCGGCATTCTCGCCATGCCCCTGGCCGATACGCTGAAGCGGGCCGAGGTCGCGGCCGACGGCGGGGCGCGCAGCGAGGCCACGGTGCCGCGCGAAAACCTCTGGCAGGCGCAGACGCCGCAGATGTTCCGCTATGCGCTGCTGGTCGACGCGCTGGAGTACGCGCCGGCCGTCACCGACGAAGCCAGCGCCGTCGAGGCCCTGCGCCTGAAGCCGCGTCTGGTGGCCGCCGACGCCACCAATTTCAAGGTCACTTATCCGCTCGACCTGCATCTGGCCGAGCTCATTCTGCGCGACAGGAAAAATACATGACGATCCCATTTCGCATTGGCCATGGCTACGATGTCCATGCGTTCGTGCCCGGCCGCAAGCTGATTATCGGCGGCGTCGATATTCCCTTCGAGCGCGGGCTGGCCGGCCATTCCGACGCCGACGTGCTGCTGCACGCCGTTACCGATGCGCTGCTCGGTGCCGCCGGCCTGGGCGATATCGGTGGCCTGTTTCCCGATTCCGAAGAGCAGTGGCGCGGCGCCGACAGCCGCGTGCTGCTGCGCAGAGCGCTGGCGGCGGTGAGCGCCGCCGGCTGGCGCGTCGGCAACGTCGACGCGACGGTGATCGCCCAGGCGCCACGTATCGCTGGCTATGTGGCGGCGATGCGCGCCAACATTGCCGCCGATCTCGGCATCACCGTTGCGGAGATGAACATCAAGGGCACGACCACCGAACGGCTCGGCTTCACCGGCCGCGGCGAAGGCATCGCCGCCGAGGCGGTGGCGCTGCTGGTGCGCGATGGCGGCTGAACGCCGCCTGTTCTTCGCCCTCTGGCCCGCGGCGGCGATTGCCGACGAATTGCACGCCGCCGCGCGCGCCGCGCATGTCTCCTGCGGCGGGCGCCTCATGCGCCGCGAGACGCTGCACATCACGCTGGCCTTCCTCGGCGACGTTCCCGAGTCGCGCTTCGCCGACGTCCTTGCCGTGGCGACGGGCGCGACGGCGCCGGCATTCCTGCTCGAACTCGACCGGCTTGGCCACTGGCCGCACAACCGCATCGTCTGGGCCGGCTGCACGGCGGCGCCCGCCGCGTTGCCGACTCTCGCCGACGATCTGGCGCAGGGATTGCGCGCCGCCGGCTTCCGCCTCGACGATAGGCCCTATGCGGCGCATGCCACGCTGCTGCGCAATGCGGAGTGCCGGTCCGGTGCGCCGCCGCTGACCAACCCGATCCGCTGGGCGGTCGAAGACTTCGCGCTGGTCGAATCGCACCGCGGAGCCGACGGTTCCCGTTACGAGGTGCTGCGGCGCTGGCCGCTGGCGGCGGCCATCGATTAGAATCCGGGCGTCACCGGAGAATCCACTTGGTATTGAATCCCTTCCGTTCCCGAAGCAGCACGCCGCGCCTCGACAGCCTGCGCGCGCTGTCGCTGTTCGTCGATCTCGCTCCTGCCGAGCTGGCCATCATCGACGGCTTGCTGCACGAACGCGACTACCTCAAGGACGAAGTCGTCTTCGACCAGGGCGAGGACGGTCAGGCGATCTACATCGTGCTCGACGGCGACGTGTTGATCTGCCGCCAGGGCGAACCGGAAACCGGGCGTCTGGCCGTGCTGCGTCCCGGCACCTTCTTCGGCGACGTGGCGTTGCTCGACGATTCGCCGCGCACCGCGCAGGCGCGCGCTGCGGCGAACTGCCGGCTGGCGGTGTTCTTCCGCGCCGACTTTCTCGGCCTGATGGAAACCCACGCCGTCATCGCCTCGAAGATTTCCCTCCAGCTCGCCCGCCATATGGGCCAGCGGCTGCGCGACACCGTGCGCGGCGCGCCGGCGACGCACCAGCACTTGTGATGGAGAAACGCAGCGGCTCGGGCCCCGTCGTCTGGGCGTCGATCATCGGCGTCACCTGCCTGCTGCTGCTGGTGTTCCAGAAGATACTGTGGCTGGTGGTGCCGTTCCTGCTGGCGCTGATCCTCTACTACATCCTCTACCCGACGACGCAATACCTCGTCTATCACGGCATTTCGCGCGATGCCGCCGCCGGCTGGACCACCTTCCTGTTCCTGCTGGCGGTGGCGGCGCTGTCGGTGTTCCTGGTGCCGTGGGGCGCGGCCCATCTGGTCGACATGCAGGCGTCGGTCGAGCCCTACATCGCCGGCGGCCTGCATCTGCTGGAGCGTTCGCTGCAGGCGCTGGAGGCGCGCTGGGCCATGCTCGCCGAGGCGCATATCGCCGAGTCGGCGCTGCAGAAGCTCCACCTTTCAGCAGGCAACGTGGCCGAGCACATCGAGCCGGTCGCCATGGGCATCGCCGCCTGGACGCCTTCGCTGTTGCTGGTGCCGTTTCTCTTATTCTTTTTTCTCAAGGACGGGCAGCGCTTCAAGAGCTTTCTCGCCTGCGCCGTGCCCAACGCCTTTTTCGAAAAGACGCTCCAGCTGCTGCACGAGGTCGACCAGACGCTGCGCGCCTACTTCATCGGCCTGATGAAACTGACCGTACTCGATACGCTGACGCTGGCGGCCGGCCTCTGGCTGCTCGGTTTTCCCGCCGCGCTGGCGCTCGGCTTCATCTGTGCCGTGCTGGCTTGGGTGCCCTATGTCGGTTCCATCCTCGGCGGTCTCGTCGTGGTGCTGGTCGCGGCCACCGATTTCCCCGATGCGCCGCAAATGGCCTACTGGGCCGTCGCGCTGTTCATCGTCGCGCGCCTGCTCGACGACTTCGTCTACATGCCGCTCACCGTCGGCAAGAGCCTGCACATGCATCCGCTGCTGACCGTGCTGATGATCTTCGTCGGCGGCGCCGTGGCGGGGATTCCCGGCCTGATGCTGGTGCTGCCGGTGCTCGGGGTGGTGATGGTCTGCGGCGAAACCGTCGGCAAGGTGGTGACCGATCCGCGCCTCATGGCGCGGCACCGGCACGCCAGGGCCTTGCGCCGCAAACAGGCGAGCGCCGATCTGGCGCTCTGACCCGGCAGGGATTCAACCCGGGAGTTTGATGGTCGCAACGAGGCCGCCGCCGTCGCGTGGGCCGAGTTCGAGCCGGCCGCCATGGCTGCGGGCGACGCGGTCGACGATGGCGAGACCGAGGCCGGCGCCGACGGCATCGGTGCGGGCGGTTTCGAGGCGGGTGAAGGGCAGCTTGAGGCGCTCGGTTTCCGCCGCCGGTATGCCGGGGCCGCGGTCGGCGACGGCGATGTCGATTTCACGCCCGGCCCGGCGCAGCGACAAGGCTATCGGCAAGCCGGCGCCGGCATGGCGCAGCGCGTTTTCGACCAGATTGCCGATGGCGCGGCGCAAGGCCTTGGGACGCACGGCGACGGCCGGCAGCGCGGCGGCATCGAGCGTCACCTCAGCGCCACGCCGGCGGTACTGGTCGGCCAGTTCGGCCAGCAGGGCGGCGAGGTCGGTTTCCTGCAAACTTTCACCACCGTCCGTTCGGGCGAAATCGAGGAATTGGCCGATGGTGCCGTCCATTTCCTCGATGTCGGCCGCCATGCCGGCGACCGTGGCGTCGTCCATGCCGCTCATTTCGATGCCCATGCGCAGGCGGGTCAGCGGCGTGCGCAGGTCGTGCGAGATGCCGGCCAGGATCAGGGCGCGGTCCTGGTCGAGGCGGGCGAGGTCGGCGCTCATCTGGTTGAAGGCGTGCGCCAGGGTTTCGATTTCGACCGGGCCCTGCTCGCTGACGGGGGGCGGCGTGCGGCCGCGGCCGATTTCGCCGGCGGCGGCGGCGAGGGTTTTCAGCGGCCGGCCGAGGTGCCAGACGATGAGCCAGGCGCCGGCCAGCGACAGCAGCAGGGCGGCGGCGGCCCAGCCCATCCATTCGGCGGGAACGAAGCGTTCGATGCGCTCGCGCGGCAGCACGAGCCAGTAGTCGCCTTCGTCGCTGTCGTCGATGCGGAAGCTGACGAACAGGCCGCGTTCGTTGTTGCGCTCCAGCGCGAGCTGGGTTTTCGGGCCGAGCCGTTCGCGGACCAGGGTCTCGACGCGCCGCAGGAAGGGGCGGTCGGGCAGGGGGGCGATTTTGTCGCTGGCCTCGGCCGGGTAGATGTGGATGCCTTCGCGGTCGGAGAGTTCGCGCAGCAGCTGGCGACGGGCCTGCGGGCGGGCGGCGACGAGCGCGGAGCGCGTGAGGTTGGCGACGCTGACCAGCATCTGCGAGAGCTGGCGCGCGCGGGGTTCGCGCTCGTAGGTGCTGAAAATGGCAAACCAGGCCAGCACCGACAGCAGCATCAGCACGGCGACCAGCAGGAAGGTGCGCCAAAGCAGGGTGCGGGGGAACAGCGTCATGCGGCACCGCCCATGTTATTAGGCCGTCTTGGCGGCCTCTGAATAGTAGCCCCCTTTCCGGGGAAGGGGGATGGGGGGAAGGGGGCCATCATGAGGAATTTTTTGTCCCGTCAGGGACAAAAACATAGCCGAAGCCCCAGACGGTCTGGATATGGCGCGGCTTCGCCGGGTCGTCCTCGACGAGTTTGCGCAAGCGCGAAATTTGCACGTCGATGGAACGGTCGAAGACGTCGTATTCGCGGCCGCGGGCGAGTTCCATGAGCTTGTCGCGGCTCATCGGCTGGCGCGGGTGGCCGACGAGTACCCGGAGCAGGGCGAATTCGCCGGTGGTGAGCGGAGTGGTGGCCGCGTCGCGGACCAGTTCGCGCGTGGCGAGGTTGAGGGTGACGCGGCCGAAAGCGACGCTCTCCTCCTCGGCTGCGGGCGCGCCGGGCGGCGGCAGTGCGGCGCGCCGGCGCAGCACGGCATGGATGCGGGCGACGAGTTCGCGCGGGTTGAACGGCTTGGGCAGGTAGTCGTCGGCGCCGAGTTCGAGGCCGACGATGCGATCGATTTCGTCGCCCTTGGCGGTGAGCATGATGATGGCGACATCGTTCTTCGCGCCGCGCAGGCGGCGGCAGACGGAAAGCCCGTCTTCGCCCGGCATCATCAGGTCGAGGACGACGAGGTCGTACAGTTCGCGCGTCAGGGCCTTGTCCATGGCCTCGGCGCCGTCGGCGGCCTTGACGGCGAAACCCTGCTCGTTGAGATAGCGCTCCAGCAACTGGCGCAGGCGCAGGTCGTCGTCGACGACGAGGATTTTTCGTTTGCTGTCCGTCATGGGCGAATCCTAGCGTGATCGCGTCGGCTTGTGAAAGCCGCTTACAAAGGTGAAGCGCCGCGCGAAAACTTGAACCGAAATTCGAGATAAATCACGAACCGTTGGTTTTACCCGGCTTAAACATAATTACCCATAGTGTAACTTCGAGCGCCCGGACGACTTGGTCGTTCTAGAACAGTTCGCCCCTCATCACCCCTGGTTCATAGTTGGTGATTACCAGTTCACCGCTCTCCTTGGGACTTCCTTGCGCATTGGCAACGCTGTACTTGATCCCCAGTTCGTGGGTCGTCAGACCGCTAAAACAGGCCCGTATCGCTGGATGGTCGTTAATCGACAGCATCACCTTTCCCTTGCAGGTCCGCATAGCTTCTGCCATTCGCTCGTATTGCTGCCACTCGAAGGGAACGCCATAACCTTCGGTCTCCCAATAGGGCGGGTCCATGTAGAAAAAGGTGTGGTCGCGGTCATAACGAGCTACACAGTCTTCCCAAGGCAAATTCTCCACGGTCGTCCCGTTGGCCAAGCGGAGATGGGCAGCGGACAGGTTCTCCTCGATCCGCAGCAGATTCACTGCCGGCGCCGTTGTGGCCGTGCCAAACGACTGGCCGCTGACCTTGCCAGCAAAGGCATGGTGTTGCAGGTAAAAGAACCGGGCAGCGCGCTGGATGTCGGTCAGAGTTTCAGGCTTGGCCAGCTGCGCCCACTTGAACACTTGGCGGGATGAAAGCGCCCATTTGAACTGCCGGACGAACTCTTCCAGATGGTTCTGCACGACCCGGTACAAATTCACCAGATCACCGTTGATGTCGTTGATGACTTCCACCTGGGCCGGTATTGGCCGCAGGAAGTAGAGTGCGCCACCGCCACAGAAGACCTCGACATAGCAGGTATGCGGCGGAAACAGAGGGATCAGCCGGTCGGCCAGCCGGCGCTTCCCGCCGAGCCAAGGGATGATGGGATTGGACGGATTATTAAGGATCGCGGTCATTGTGTCTCGCTTTCGGCGCACCAGGTGCGCGGTCAGGAGGCTCAATGGCCTTCAATGTGTTTATCTCCCCACAGCGGGGGCACTTAATTTCAAGACGGCGGTAATCCGCCTCGGCCAGCTTCTTGTTGCAATTACTGCATCGTATGGTTTCCAACGCCTATGCCTATTGCGTGATAGCCTTCTGCCCGCCGTGTGCACGGTGCGGCGCCTTGGCCTGACGCAGGTACTCTCTGCCGATGGCGACCGGTCGAGGTGCTCTAACACCCCGTCCGGTCGCGCCGTCTTGTTTCAGCCGATCACCGCTTCCTTTCCCTCATCGGCTTCGAGGCTTTCCGCGCAATGGCGCGGGTCGATCTTCTCCAGTATCCGGCAGAGCCAGTCGCATGCTTTGCACGTCTGACGGCGCTTGGCGGCGCGGCTGCTGATCGTCTCGTCGGGGTCGCCGCCTGCGATGGCGTTGGCGAGCTGGTCGATGCCGACCAACACGTTGCGCAGCCAAAGGCTCACGGCAGCACCAGAGCAGGGATACCGGCGACCAGCGCCTCGACGCTCGGCTGCGGCTGTCCGGCCTGTACCGCGGCTAGCTGCGCGTAGCAGTAGGCCCACACCGCCGAGCGCCAGTTCAAGAAGGCGGCGCCCTCTGCCTGGAATGGGTTGGCCACAGCCGCATATGAGCAGGCTGAGAGGATGTTGTCGTAGCCGCGCGCCTTGGCTTCGACATCGAGCGCCGACTGCACGGCGCGCGTGTAGTCGCCCTCGGTCAGTGGCGGAGCGACGTAATCCGCAATAGGGCCGAATTCGCCGGCCACGGCGAGGGCATAAAGCTCGCGCCCGTGGGCTTCTACATCATTGGGCGAGGCCGTGAAGGGTATCTCGCCGTAGGCCGGATGATTAACCGTCATGTCGATGAGCGTTTGGGCCGCGTCGGCCCACTTTGGGGAATGCGCGATTGTCATTTAAGAAATCCTTTGGCAAAGACCAGCGAAAGAGCCCGTAAGTGTTTTCCCAGAAATATTCCGCCAAGTCCCTCCGTACGATGATGGCGAGAAAACCAGTGCCGGTGACGTATCGAATTCGGCCCGAAAAATATTTGCGCCAGACGTGGTGGAACCGTTAGTAAGCGTGCCATTCAACCCACACACCGCGATGGTGCCGATACCACCGTATCCAACATCAACTCCAACCGCGCTACTTGGCGGCGTGTAACCCAGCGCGGTCGTTACATCGCCGCTCGTCAGCGTGACAGCGCCGGAGCGCGTATTAAAGGCGGTGACGCCTCCCGCTGCCGCCGCCACCGCCTGACCGTTCGCCTTCTGGAAGAACCTGCACACCCAGTTGCCGCTTCCGAGAGATTCGACCTCGGCACAGTCACCTGCGGCCGTCGCGATGTTGGCCGCACCCGGCAGGATCAGGCTCGCGGCGTTGTGCGTGAGCGTCAGCGCACCGGCAAAGCGCACAACCCGCACAACGCCGGCGCGGACATTATCGAACGCCGTGATCGCCGTCGTTCCGGTGATATTGACGTTCCGGCTGGAGGCCGCGCCGATGTTGACCGTCGCGGCGCTGGCGAGAACCTCCTCGGCGCCGTCGATGGGCGACGAACCGTCGTAGCGGGTGATCCGCAACCGGAACTGCGTCGTCGTGACAGCCTCGACGCCGACGATATCGTTCGCCGCCAGCGCGATCGTGTTGCCGCTTGCCGTGCCGTCGATCAGCATATTCGCGCCAGCCGTGAAGGTCGCGGCGCCGGCGCAGATCAGGCGGCGGCTTGCGCCGGCCTGAGGCGCGGCGGGGAAGCCGGTGCAGGCGGTCGTGCCGGTCCAGTCGATCTGATTGCCTGCGGCAGCCCAAATGTCGGCCGTGGTGGCCGCCGAGGCGACGGTGGCGCGCTTGTGATTGATGGCGGCTCCGGACAGGGACGTGATGTCGGAGTTGGCGCCGGCCTCAGCCGCACCCAGAGCCGCCCGCGCGTCGGCCGCCGTTCCGCTGGTGCCCAGCAAGCCAGCGAGAAAAGCGCGCAGCCCGGTGATGAAGGCCTTACCAGCCCCTTGCGTTGCTGCTTCGTTGAATTCGGTATCCGGTGGCAATGCACTCATGATCAGTATCCTTGTATCTGATTGACATCGACCAACCCCGCGACCGATACGCCAGCGCCATCAAGGCAGATGACGAGCGGTCCCAGGGTGGCGTTCTTGTCCTCCAGCCGCGTGCCACGGGCGGTGCCGCCGTCCGCCTGGAGGGTTAGCCCCACGTTCTTGATGACGCGGTAACTCTTGGTGATGGGAAGTCGCGTGCCGCCGGCAGCGATAACGACGTCGTCGAGGCGCTCGGTGACGTCAGGCACATCGATATTGACGTACAGGGCCGCGATGCGCCCCTGTACGTCGCCCGCCGCGCAGCGGATGCGGAACTCGTAGGCGACAGTCTCGGCGACGACGCGGCCGGGCCAGGGCTTCCAGGCTTCGGCCGGCGACCACATGGCATCGGCGTCACCTGTCCACATCGGTGCCGCGTCGTTCGTCCACATCGGCTCCGCGCCGATGCGGCGATATTCCAGCGACCAGGGCGAGCCGACGACGTCGGCCACGACGGTGATGCCGCCACCGACATCGGTGGCCACCAACTGCGGCAGCACGACGATGTATTCGAGCGCGGCATAGGTGGCCGGCGCCCACATCGGCTCCCAGTCGTGCGTCCACATCGCGGCGGCATCGTTCGACCACATCGCGGGCGAAGCATCATGGCTGGCCAGGATGTCGCCACTGACGCCATCGACGGCGCCACCGGAAAGGGTGCCCGGCCAGCCGAGAGCACGCTCGTCGCGGCTCGCGAGGATGTTGAGGACAAGCGGGTCGCCGAGGTCGGTGACGATGGCCGCCGGCTTGACAGACTCATTGCCGCTGTCGTCTATCGCCTTGATGAGCAGCGTCACCGGTCCGGCCGGTCGCGCGATCATGGTGTAGGGGCTGGCCAGCACCAGGCCGTCATCGATCAACAGCGGATTCGCATCTCCCCAGGAGAGCAAATTGTCCGGTTGCCAGCGCAGGCGGTAGCCCGCAATGTCGGCGCCGGCCACCGTGCCCCAGGTCAGATCGTTGCCATTGATCAGGAACCAAGGAACATCCGCTGGTTTTTCCCGCTTTCCGACGACCAGATGAATGCTCGTGTCGGACCAGGCCGACCGAACGCCGAGGGAATTTTCGAAACGCAGTTGCACTTCGTATCCGGCGCCATCTATGACGGGGTTGAGATGGACGAAACCTGTCGACGCGTCGGGCACCGGAGGGCCTGCCTGCCATTCCGTGTCGCCAGCGACCCGGTAACGCACCTCGGCGCGGCGCACATAGGCGTCGGTCGGGTTCGGCCAGGCGACGCGCATGCGGCTGATGACGGTGCCGTCGCCAAGCTCCATCAACTCCGGCGTGCCGCTGGATAGCGTCGGCATGGCAGGGGTGGCGATGATGCACGGATTCGGCAGCGTCGTATCCGGCGTCGCACCCACCACCACCGCATCGAGACTCGACCAGGTGTAGATCGCGTCTTCGTACCCCTCCAGCACCAGGTCCGGTCCGCCGAAGAGGTTGAAATTCCACCTCACCACGCGGAACAACTTGTTCACGTAGCCCATCTTTTTGAGCGACAAGCGCACCACGTTGCCCGGCCGCAGGCCGAGGCCCTTGATGCGCATCGGCAGCTCGACGACCTTCTCCTGGCGATGGCGCTCCAGATCGGTCTTCGCCAGGCGCTGGGCGCGGTAGGGGTCGGTCTCGAAAGCCAGGCGCACTTCCTTGAACTTCTGGCGGCCGTTGTCCTGTGCCAGGTAGGTCGCGCTCTTCACCGGCGGAAAGTCGGTTTCCGTCCAGAGACTGGTTTCGGTGTAGGTGCCCTTCACGCCGTTATAAACCGTGTCGGCGGTAACGCGCGGGCGCACCCGGTAGGGGCCGCGCAGATCGCGCTCGCTGATGTCCATCACCGGCGCGCTCGCCGCGCCCGCGTAGGCGTACCACAGACCCATCGTGTAATTCACGCCGCCGGCCATCGCCTGGCGCATTTCGTCCAGCACATTCACGATCTTGCGGTCGGTGGTGAAGCTGCCGTTGATGGCGTAGCGCTTCTGCGTACCGCCGCCCGGCACCGCCACATCCTCGTCGCAGACGTTGGCGGCCGCGATCCAGTCGGCCTGCACCACCTCGTCCAGCGCCGAGCCGAAGCCGCGATCCCACAGCACATAATCCAGCGAGCAGAGCGCCGCATTCTGGGTGTAGCCGCGCGTGCCGGTGCGCACGTCCAGGATGTCGTTCTTGCCCTGCACGTCGAAGCGCGGCGTCGGAACGCCCTGCGGGAACACATCGCGGCTGCGCTTGAGGCGCAGATAGACGTAGGTAATGCCCTTGCCCGGCCGATCCTTGGCGCCCCATTCCGGGCATTCCGCCGCCAGTTCGGCATCCATCGTCTGGGTGAGCGAGCCGAGGTATTTCTTGATGCGCACATGGCCGGCGAAGCGGCCGGTGGTCACATTTCCGCCGCCGTCCAGATCGCCGACCTTCTCGTCGCCGAGATAGCTGTCGTTGATCGCCTGGCAGGAGTGGTCGGCCAGCGCGATGACGAAATGCACATAGTCGGTGTCGGTGCCGTTGGCCACGTAGAGCAGGTTGCCCGAGACCCGGCCGACAGCGCCGTAGATCGCCCGCCTCGGCCCGGCCGAGGCGCGGATAAGTTGCTTACGCGCGCTGATCTCGGCCGCGATAGGCGCCTGTGCCTGAGGCTGCTGTGCAGGCGAGTTCAACGACTCGGAGACGAGGGCGAGGCCGGCGGAGAAGGCGGCTTTGGCGGCAAGCGCGCCCCAGCCGATAAACGTACC
Source organism: uncultured Rhodocyclaceae bacterium (assembly GCA_964632965.1). GTDB lineage: Bacteria > Pseudomonadota > Gammaproteobacteria > Burkholderiales > Rhodocyclaceae > Nitricoxidireducens. The sequence goes on along the minus strand of CAZWFC010000002.1, from coordinate 52,835 downwards.
ACCCATCGCCACGCCGATCGCTTCAGCGCCAACAGTTGCCGCGACGGCGAAAACGGCGGCAGCCATCTATAATGCTCCGGACATAGACGAGGAGCGCGCCATGAAAATCAGATTCGCACTGGTATTGATTGCCGCAATGCAGGTCGCGCATGCCAGCGACACCATCGACCTGAAGTCGGAGCAGGAACTGCTGCAACTCGAACGAAGTATTTTCAGCGCGCATCCGTATTCAACGGTATCCGCCAACCTGGCAAGACAAGCGCAGAAGCCGTGCCCCAACGGATACGAAAAGATGCGGGAGTATTCAGCCCCCGAAGGCGAAGCCTGGTACCTGCACTTCGTCATACGATGCCTCCAACCCGCCACGTTTTCGTCCAGCGTGTCGCCGGAACCCAAATAACCCCCTCCGGCCCCACACCGGTCGCCTGCGCTCCCAGCACGATCCCCAGCGCCGGCCCATCCACTGCCTCGAACATCGCCACGTCGCCGCGCTGCGCCAACCCTGGATTGATCGTCGGCAGGCGCGCATCGAGAAAGCCATCGATCCCGCCGACGCGTGCCATCACCACCGCCGCGCTCTTCGCCGAGTTGTAACGCCCGCGCAACTCCGCCATCGGGTCGGTGCCCGTCATCTCGGCAATCGCGTCGGCCGCGAAAGTGCAGCAGTCGTTCTTGCCCCAGAGAAACGCCGATCCACGTCGCTCTTCGATGAATGCCATCAGCCGTTCGGGCCAGTCTTCGACGCGCTTCATTAAAAATCGATCTCCTTTTCCGCCGCTGCGCTGGCGAACTCGCAGAAGAAATCACCGGGATGCCGCGCCTGCTGGTCGGCATCGGTGTAGCGCGATTCGTTGGCGCGCTCCCAACCCGCCATGCGGCTGGTGGCCGACAGAATCAACGTGCCCTTGGCACCGGTGAATTCGCCGTCGAGCGTACTCATGTCCCAGCGCCACGGCCCGACCGGGTCGCCGACGATGCGCGACTGTTTATTCAAGAAGGCGATCCAGATGCGCAACGGCCGGTTGCGGTAGTGCTCATTCAGCGAGATGGCGACCAACTCGGCCTTCACCCCGGAGAGTTCGAGCTGCACGCCGTAGGCTTCGAGGTTCTCGCCTTCCTGGATCGCGCTGATCTTGCCGAGCCAGGAAACGCCCTTGAAGGTGTGGCCGCCCCAGACGATGTCGCCGACAGCGGAATGCGCGTACACCGGGCCTGAGTCGAAATCCCCCGCGACCAGCGCCAGCGGCCGGAAGACAGGCGCGGCAAGCGCGGCGGCGGTGTCGGTGTGGATGGTGCGCAAGCTCATGCCGCAGGATTCCCTTCGGTCATGTCAGCCACGTCTCGACGCAGGTGAACTGATAGTCCCCGGTCTGCTTGCGATAGGCGAACTTGGCCTGATTGTCGTCGAGCAGCTTGAAGACGCCCTTCGGGGCGGTCGTGACGATGGCGGTGCCGTCGGCGGGCACGTTGCGCAGATTGGGGCCGAAGACGAGTTGCGCCTTTCCGTAAGCATCGCTGTCCGCGTCAGCCAGAATCATCTTCACTTCGTCGCCGACGGCGCAGTAGTCGCCGATCAACAGAATGCCGGCGGTATTAGGCGTCCAGCCCCGCGTAGCGAGCAGGCCGCCGTAGTTATCGGCACCGTCGACGACGGGGGTGCCGAGCGGATTTCCCAGCGGCGTCTGGCGCGCCTGGTTCGCCATGTAGAAGCGGCCCGCCTGTCCGTTGCAGGCGATCAGGAATGCCTCGACGTGGCGAGCCTCAAGGCGCTGGAGCTTAGGCATGGTGACAACCGCCAGCCAGCGCGCCGCGCCGGGCATGTCGGCCGTCTGTTCGTCCCCCGTGAAGGGCGACGGGAACCCTTCGGTGATGGTGACGAAATGCCAGTCGATGGTTGCCGCCATGATCGACGGGAAAGGGATCATGTCCATTTACGAGCGTCGCCCCGTGGCAACGGCCAACGGACCGCCGCTGTTGAGTTCGGACATCATGTCGGCCTTGAAACCCTGCAGCGCGCGGCCAACGTAGTTTTCGAGCAAGGACGCCACGCCGACCGCGGCACCGCGCGCGTCGATGTGGAACGTCGGCGAAAAGACGATGGGGGCGGCACTGCCGCCAGTGCCGCCCATCACCTCGATACCGAGGCGGCCGCCGCGGCCGCGCTTGAGCGGCATCACCGCCTCGGGTCCGTTTTCCGCCATCTGGCCGACCTCGCCATCGCCGAAGCCGAAATAGGTCGGCGTGCTGACCACGCTGTTCGAGAAGGCCGCGCCCTGGGCGAAGTAATGCACTTTTCCGGCCTGGTTGAACACGCCGCCCTTGGCATTGGCGTCGATGTAGGCGGCCTGGGCGTAGTACGACGAATAGTCGAAGGGTTGCACGCCGGTGGCGGCCACGCGGGCGGACGACATCAGGCCCTCGAAGTTCATCCCCCCAACCATGCCCGCCAGGCTGCCCAGGCCGCGGACGAAGGGCTGGGCAGCGTTGATGCGGAAGTACTCGTTGATCGTGTAGTCGGCGAAGTCGCGGATATTCAGTTTCCCAGTGCGGGCGAACTGCACGACGGCATCTTCGGCACGGCGGTAGCCATCGACAAAGGCACGGCGCGTATTTGCCGCCGAGTCGGAGACTGTGCGGTCGTACTCGACGAACGCCGCCCTGGCGCCAGCCTGCCAGCCGGTACCGGCATCGAGCGCGGCAAGCTTCGCTTCCTGCAATCTCTTCGTCGTCTCGGCCAGCGCGGTCTGGATCGCCGGATCTTCCACACCCGCCGCAATCGCCTTCAACTGCGCGTGGATGACCTCCAGATCGGCCGCCGCACGGCGGCGCACGGCCTCGGTTCCCACCAGGGCGTCGACGGCCGGCAGCGTGCCGATCGCGGCCGAAATACGGATGTTCTCGATACTCGCCTCGGCGCTCTTGGTCACGCCCTCGAAGCGGGCCTTCGCCGAGTCGAACATCGCCTTCGCCGCCGCTGAATCCCAGGCGGCACGGCCGGATTCGAGCACGTCGTCCCAGCCGTTGGCCGCCGCCTGCTGCATCGCCTTGCCCCACTTTTCGCCGAACTCGGCGCCGGCGCGCGCCAGCGGGTCGAGCGTGCGGCCGGAATCGACCGCGAGCTTGGCGATCAGATCGCGGCGCCTGGTGTCGGCGTCCTCAAGTCCGGCCGCGATTTCGCCGGCGATGCCGGCCAGGTCCGCCTTGAGGTCCGCTATCTTCGCGCGCAGCGGTACCCGCTCGGATTCCCTCGTCGCCGCGACGATCTTCGCCTGCAGGGCGTCGATTTCTTCGCCGATGGCATTGGCCTTCACCGCCGCCGACGTGCGGATGAATTCCTCGCTCGATAGTCGGTACTGCTCGTTTTCGTGCTTGAGTACTTCCAGAACACGCTTGCTGGCGGCCTGCATCGAGCGGATGCGCGCATCGGCCATCGCGTCAGCGCCGGCCTTGCCTTCCTTGGCGTCGGGCAGCGCTTCGAGTTCCTGCTTCTGCCGCTCCAGCTCCGCCCGCAGTGCCGCCTGATGGTTGCGCAGCAGTGCCGGGCGGTCCTTCTCGGCCGTGGCGGCCGACTTGTCGGCGTAGGCCTTCTGCAGGTTGAGCAGGGCCTCCTGGTGGTCCTTGACGAGCTTCTCGCGCCACTTCAGGTCGGCGGTGAGCTTCGAGTACTCGGAGGCGGAGGAGAGGCGCGGCTTCGCAGAGCCACCTGCCGTGCTGCTCTGATCCTCCAACTGCTTCAGGTTTTCCTGGCGCCTGTCCAGTTCCTTCTTGATGATTTTCGAGCGCTCATCTTCGGCCTCGCGCACCGCGGCGGTGATGGACCGCTCGGCGCCGAGACGCGCCTGCTTGTAGTCGGCATCGAGCCTGCTGATGGCTTCTTTTTCGCGCACGATCTGCGGCGCATAGGCGTTGCCGGTCGCGTCGCGCTGTTGCTGCTGGCGGATATGTTCCAGCGCGTCGGCGATGTCCTTGGCGCTGTCCTCACTGACCTTCTTCGCCTTGTCAGCCGCGTTCTCCGCGCTATCGCCCCAGAGCGACCACGCCGCGGCACCGACGGTCAGACCCGTTACGATGAGGCCAAGCGGGCCGCCAAGGGCGGCCATAGCGGCGCTGGCGGCTACAGTGGCGCCGGTACCGGTACGCGTCACCAGGTTCGACGCGGCACGTTCCGTCGCAAGTCGGGATTCCGCGGCGGCCAGTTCCTGGGTGGCGAACGTGTCGGCCGCCTTGGCGGCGGCGATCTCGCGCTCGATGCGCGCGGCCTGCGGCCCATAGACCGCCATCTGCTGGATCAACTCCTTTTCCGCGAGCAGCGGCGCCAGCGCCGCCGAGGCGGCTGCGGCCTTGAGCGATGCGGACGCCACGGCAGCTTCGCCATCCGCAATGCGCGCCAAGCGTGCCGCGTTCCATGCCGCTACAGACATCCAGGCTGCGCGCGCCTCTTTGGTGGCCCAAGCGCCGGCGGCGCCAGCCGCGGCAGTCACGCCGACCTTGAACAGCGCCACTGCCGCATCCTCGGCGGCATGCAGGCCGGCGGCGAGTTCGCCCGTGTTTGCGGATAGCCCCCTGATCGCCTCGGCCGCGATGTTGGCCTGGCCACCGAACTCGCGGCCGACGTCGCGCGAGAGATTGTTCTGCAATACCTGCCATGCCTGCCCAATGCCGAGCGGGATCTGTTCCGCCTTCGCCCTGAGCTTGTCGATGGCCGGCAGCAGCGCGTTGCCGAACACCGAGCTGGTGAGCTTGCCGTCCTCGGACATCTGCCGCAGCTCGCTGGACGTCTTTCCGAGCTGCTGCGCCACCGCGCGCATCAGCGGCTCGGCGTTTTCCATCATCGAACGGAACTCGTCGCCGCCGACGCGACCGGAGCCCATCGCCTGGGAAAACTGCACCAGCACGGCGCTGGATTCCGCCGCCGTTGCGCCGGAAAGACGCAGCGAGGCGGCAAGGCCGTCGATCATCTGCAGGGTGATCGCCGAATTCCCGCCGAGTTGGCCGATAACCGGATTGAGGCGTGCGAACGTCGCGACGGTGGAATCGATCGCCGTACCCCAGCGGTTGGCGACTTCGAACACGCCGGCATTGGCGACGGCATAGTCCTGGACCGATGCGGTGGCCACCTTGAGGCGTGCATCGAGCTGCTGCATCGCCGACGCCTGGTCCAGTATCCAGCGCGCGTTGCCAGCGACCTGCGTCGCCGAGAAATACCCGAGCGCCGCCTTCTTGGCCAGATCGAGCTGGTCGGAGATAGAGCGCACGCCCTTGGCCGCCGACGTGAAGCCGCCGGCCGAGGCCTCGCCGGCCTTCTTCGCTTCGCTCGCCAGTTGTTTGAACTGTTCGCGGCTGAAGGCCACGCCGCCGGTGACGTCCTTGCCGTCGTACTTGAGGCGTATGCCGAGGACGATGTCACCGCTCATGATCTATACTTGCCCCCTATGAAAACCTTTCTCGCACTGGCCATCCCCGCCGCCGGCATCCTCGCCGTCCTGGGCGCCCTAAGTTCCGGGCCGGGCATGGTGTTCGTGATGCTTGCCGCCGCCGCCGCGGCGTTATGGCGTTTCGTCCTACGCTGACTCGTCCGCCGCGGCGAACACCTCAAGCGCTGCACGCTCCATGACCCGCAGGCCCTGAAACACCTGCCGGCGCCGCTTCTTCTTCACCACCATCATCTTCAGCGTGCCTGGTATGGCCCCGTAATCGAGGCCTCCGCCGTTGCGCCACTGTGTTTCCAGGGCGAAGAACACGTCGGCCGTTTCCACGTTCTCCGGCCAGATCGGCACCGGCGCCTTGCGCGGTACCGGGATCTGTCCGGCAAGGCCGAAGGCCTCGATGTCCTCTGCGAACTCGTCGTCGCCCGGCAGGCTGAGTTCAGCCCAGCGCCGGGCGACGGCCCTCAGTTTCCCAGGCGCGCCCCGTGGCGGATTTCCGCCACCGCTTGCCAGATTCCGGCCGAGAAGAACGGGCCGTTCGGCCCCGTCGTGGCGGCTTCGAGGCGTTCGGCCGTGAAGGCGGCATCGGTGCCATCGGCGTGCTTCGGGCCGCGCCAGCCGACGAGGATCTGCTTGAAGACGACGACGTTTTCCCGCAGGGTGTCGGCCATCAGCTTCACCGGCGCCAGCGGGGCGGCAAGATACTCCAGCGCAGCGCCGTCGCCCGTGGAAGCCGGGGCGGGCGGCGTCTGCTCCGGCTTGCCAAGCAGGGCATCGATCTGCTCTTCGGAGAGACGTTTGAAAACGCCGGTAAAACGGAACGCCGCCATCGCGCCGCCGTCGACCGGATGCGTCACCGTCACCGGCCATTCAATGGTGGCCGGCGCTTCGACGACGAAATCGGGCAGGGGCTTCTTGTCTTCGTTCATGGCAGCCTCAGAGGAAAGTGAGTTTCATCTCGTCGTCGCCGGCAACCGGGTCGGGCGAGAGCGTGAGCGCGTAGCCGGCCGAACCCCCGATATCTTCGTAGGCCACGCCGGTGATGCGCGTCTTGAGATCGACCTGCACCTTGTTGCCGGCCGTGGCGCCGTGCACCACTTGCACCGGGATATTGGTGGCGGCCTCGGCCAGCGTGTAGGGGTTGAAGACGGCGAGCAGCGGCGCCAGGATCGATGTCGATGCCGTCGGCTGGCGGTCCTTGATCGAGATGGCCTGGTAGCCGCCGGGGAAGTCGTCATGCACCACCTGGTTGCCTTGGGCGAATTCGAACTTCGAGTACCAGGAGTCGACGCCGTTGAGCGTGCAGACCAGCGTGTTGATGCTGTTGACCGGTTTTTCGGTCGGCCAGCCGGTGCGATCCACGACCGGCGGCGCGGCATCGGTCGGCGCGACGAATAGCGCCGTCAGTTCCACATGCAGCAGCGGGATGCCCTTGTCGAGCTTGCCCGACGAAGTGCCGCGCACGCCCAAGCCCTTGTGCAGTACGCCGTCGATGTTGATGTAGAACGCGGCCGACTCGAAGGCTTCGGAGATCAGCGAGTACTCGACCTTCGTCGCCGCGGTGACGGTCTCGGCCCAGCCGCAGGTGCGCAGCAGCGTGCCGATCTTCGGCGCGGTGCCGGCCGCGCCCGACGCGGCCAGCGCCACGTCGAACGAGAGCTTGAGCCGCTGGCCGGTGATGAGCTTCGAGCCGTTGCCCATGTAGGGCTGGACGATGTTGCGGTCCTCGACATCGGCTTCGTAGGGCGACAACGCGACGTTGCGCGCCTCCACCCAGTCCGCGGCGCCTGGGGCTGGGTCGGTGCCGTAGACCGTCTCCAGCTTGAGCAGAATGGCTTTCTTCTTCCAGAAACGGATGGTCGGGCTAGGCATTGCCGGCTCCCTTCGATTTGGCAGGTTGGGTGTCCGCGGCCGGAATCGGTGCGGGTTCGGTTTCGACTACCGGCGGCGCCGGCTGTCCGGCACGCTCGACCAGCGTGCGCTGGCCGGTGACCGGGTCGCGCTGGTAACTGCCCCCCTTGCCGGCGTGTTCGTCGCGGTTCGGATCGCTCATCCCGGAGGGTTTTCCTTTAGTCATATCGAGTCCTCAGAAGTGCAGTGGGGTGGAGGTGGTGAGCGCCAGTTGCGCGCGGTGGCAGAGCTTCTGCGACAGCAGCACCTGGGCGAAGTCCTCGACCTGGAGGCCCTGCGGCTTTTCCTCGGCACCCGATGACAGGTCGCACAGGTCGGCCACGGCGCCACCAAGCGTCGGGTCGGCGCGGAAGGCATCGCAGGCCGACTCGATCAGATCATCGAAGACCTTTTCGCTTTCCGTGGCGTCGTCGAGGCCGTGGTAGCCGACGATGCGCCAGGTGGAAATCCTCATCGAAACGCCGACAACCGACGACACTTCGCGCGTCGCCGAACGCCGGACATACCAGCCGCGAATCATCGGCTGGCCGCCGATATCGGCGACGTACAGGTCGCGGAACTCGCCTTCGCGCGCGGCATAGCGTTCGAACGGATGCACGATGCCGATGTTGGCCACGCTGGCGAGCTTGGCGACGATGGCGGTGCGAATTGTGGCGAGCATCGTCATGCCGCCGCACCCGAAACGCGCACGACGATGCGGTCGCGCGCCAGCGCGAAGCGGCGGGCGACGGCGTCTTTCTGCCGTGCCCAGGTGCGATGAAACATGCCGACGCCCAGGGTGCCGCGCTGGGCGATCTTGCGAGCGATTAGGTAGGCCACGCCGTGCACGCGCTTTTCGGGCACGGCGAGCTTCTGTCGCACCCAATCCTCCAGCGCCTCGACCGGCGGAAAATGCGGACGCGTGCCCAGCTCGACATAGGCGACGTGCGGCTCCGAGGTGGCGACGACGCCGATGCCGCCGTCCGCCAGCACCTGCTCGCGCGAGAAGATGCTGGCGCGCGAAACACCGCTGGCGGTCGGCGTTAGATCCTTCACCTCGCGTTCGAGCAGCTGATCGCACTCGGTGACCGCGGCGAGCATTTCCTCACGCACGATATCCGGCGCCTGGCGGAAGGCGCCATCAAGATCCTGCCAACCCTGGATATCGAGTGACACTTTCATTGTCATTGGCGGTGCCGCGGGTGAAAGAAACGCGACTGCCCGTCGCTGTCGCGAGTTTTAAGCCCGGCGACGGCGCAGGCCGGCTGGGCCGACTTGTCTTCGACACCGATGGCATCGATATAGGCCTTGCGGTAATCACGCGCCCGCGCCGCATAGGCCTGGCTTTTCGTCTGGCCCTGCGCCATGCCGGCGGCGATGGTGGAATCGGTATCGTTGGCGTAGAACGCCGCCAACTGCTCGCACAGGAGCGCGGCCGCGTACTTGGCCACCGGTTCGCGGTGCCCGACCGGGATGGTGTCCTCGGTGGCGGAAACCGCATGCCGCGCCGTGAAGGTGGCGCGCACCGTCGATCCGGCCGGCAGGCTGGCCGCCAGCATGATCTTGAGGCCGTCGATGTCGCGGTAGAACGCCCAGGCGTCGCCATCGAGCAGCACCGGCGGCACGCTGCCAACCGGATGTTCGAGGCTCGTCATCGCCGAAAAATCGGCTTCCCATGCAGCCGGAAGCGCAATCACCATGCCGGATACGTTCGTCAGGTCGGCCACCCGCGGGCGCGGCGCCGCAGCGCTGTACTTGAGCACGGCCAGCCCGATCGCGCCGTCGAGTTCGCCGGGCGTAATGCGCGTGGCGTCGTCGCGGACGAAGCTGGTGACGAGGGTTTGGTAGTCGGTGAGCATGGTGTCGTGGTCCTCGCACAGCCTGGCCGGAGAGCTTCCGGCCAGGGCGCGTGCTACGGGGCTGAGGTTATGGGCTAGGGGACGACCGCCTTGTACAGGCCGCGGACCTCTTCGACGGTGCCGCCGTAGATATGCCGCAACTTGTAGGTGACCTTGTCGTTGCTGAACATCGAGCCGACGTTGGGCATGTCCTGCACGAACAGCTCCGGCTCCTCGTTGCCGTCGAGGAAACCGATCTCGATGGTCGGGATGTCCTTCGGATCGGCGGAGAGGCACCAGTCGTTGGTGTCGGTCCAATACCAGACCGGAATCACCTGCAGGGCCATGTCCTGGAGGAAAGTCTTGTCCAGGTTGGTGTTGCGGTTGAACAGGTTGACCGCCGCTTCCTGGCCGTCCGGCGCCACCCACAGATACTTCGGGCCGATGCCCAGGCGCTCGCTGCTGCCGGCCTCGGTCTGCTTGAGCATCGCCAGGCGGCCGGCCGCCAGGCTGGCGGCGTCCAGCGCGGCGGCGCCGAGGTTGCCGTGGGTGGCGTGGAACAGCGCCACGCCGTCGTAGGCGGTCGGGTTGGTGCGCAGGAAGTCGAGCACGAACTTGGCCAGCGTGCGCTTGGCGGAACGCGAGAGACTGAGCGGCATGCGGCGGATAGCGCCGACGTCGTCGTTCTTGATCATCTCCAGCGTCACGCTTTCGGTGCCGCCCTTCTTGCCGACGGCATAGGACGCCTTCTCGTCGGACGGGCTGGTCAGCGCCGTGTAGGGGTCGCCCTGGGCGACCGCCGGAAGATCGCCGTAGCCGCCGATGCGCGTGCGCTCCTGGGTGCGGAAGTCGGAGACCGGAACCACGGTCGCGAGCTGGCGCCAGACGTCGTACTGGCCCATGTCGCGATAGTCGGCCACCATGCGCCGCGTGATCGAACTGCCGAGCGCATTGGCGAAACTGGTCGAATCGAGCGCCTCGCGGAACTGTACCGCCCCGCCCAGAGACTCGCGCAGGCGGATCGGATCGCAGTTCTCCAGGCGGCCGGTGACGCGTTCGTCGCCGGTAATCTCGCGATAGCACTCCTTGAAGCTCTGCACATGGCGATGATCCTTGTGCGCCGGATCGAAGAAGGCGTCGAGCATGCCGGCGATGACCTTGTGGCGCGGCTCGGTGATCTCGATATCGAGGCCGGCCATGCGCACGTGGCCGCTTTCGGTGAAGAGCGCCAGATACTCGCGTTCGCCCTTGATGGCGGCGTCGACGTCGGCCTCGGTGAAGCGCTCGCGCGCCTCGAAGTCGGCGCGCAGCTTTTCCTTGGCGGCCGGGGGTAGATTGGATTCGGCGACCTTGACGCGGGCGTTGGCGCGCGCCTCGATCATGCGCAGGTCGTCCAGCGTGGCGAAGCCCTTGTCGCCGCCCTTGTCGGGCGCCGGGGCCAGCGCTTCGCAGTAGGCCGTCTCCAGGTCTTCATCGGAAATGGTGTTGATGTCGATTGCGGCGGCCTTGGCCGGATTCCTGGCCTTGATCGCTTCCAGCATGCGTTCCTTGATAGCCATGTCGGCAGTCTCCTGGTGATTGGGGTCGGCGGCTTCTACGAGGCGAACGAGGCCGCCGCCGGCGCCCGGTTCGACAATCAAATCGACGGAATGGACCTTGCTGATCTTCGTGGCCACGCGCACTGACTTGTCGCCGCGCTTCTCGCGCTTGGCGGTGCCGGCCGCGTCGATGGACAGGCCGACCAAGTCGGTGCGGCCGGCCTTCGCGGCTTCAACGAACAGATTGCGCGTCTCCTCTGGCAGGCCGGGAAGCTGGATCATGGCGGCGATGCGGCCGCTGTCCGGCGTCGCGCCCTCGACGAAACGAGGCGCGTCGACCCAGCCGACGAGCTGACGAACATCCTTGCCGCCCCCCTTGAGATGCTCGGCATCGGCTTTGACGAAAATGCGGGCACCGGCGAACAGCGGCACCGCTTCGCGCAGCAGCGCATCGCCGTAGAAGACGCCGTTGAGCGACAGGCCGGCGCAGATCAGCGCCGCTTCCCAGACGGTGCCGCCGGAATCGGCGCCTTCGACCAGCAGCACCGGCGCGCCCTCCTTGATCGCCGCGTAGGTCTCGACGACCTCCTGCGGCTCGGCGAGCGTGACGGCTGTGCCTTCGATGGTGTAGGGGTACGACCAGCAGCGGCCATCCAGCTCGATCACCATGCGGTCGGCGTAGAAGGCCTCGATGTCGAACCACTTGCGCGAACCGTCCGGCGTGCCGGTGTTGATCCTGGCGTCGATGGCGGCGCGCACCAGGTTCATGACGGCGCGCAGATCGGGCTGCGCCGCCGCTTCGCGCAGCGCCTCGCGGCCGACGATGCCGTGAGCGGGGACCTTCATTACTTGATCGCCGCGGCGTACTTCTGGCCGTCGAGGGTCGTGATGCCGACCTCGCCAGCGCGCTCGGCGATGCCGATGATGTGGGCGGCGGCCAGCGGCTGGTCTTCGGTGAGGTAGCGGTTGGTATCGGGATCGCGCTGCGGCACGCCCTTCCTGTCGGCCTTCACCACCTTGACGGTGATGTTCTGCTTGGCGAAGAGCTTGGCCGCTTCCTCGGCGGTCATTTTTGGGGTCACTTCGGGCATGGCTGGCTCCTGTCGGTTGAACGAATCAGGCGCCATGTTCCCGCGCGGGGCGCGGGTCTTCCAGTAAAGCGGATTACTTTATGCCCCCCCGGCCCGGCCGGGGGGCGGTATCCCTTGCGGATCAGGTGTCCTTCGCGACGGCAAGCAGCGCGCGGATCGGCTTGCCGTTGTCGAGCTGCTCCTGGATGTCGCGCTTCGCCGGGTTGCCCTGCATTTCCAGTTCCGAGTAGCGCCGGCGGCCGGGCGTGGCCACTTCCCAATCGGCCTTCCAGGGCAGCGCCGTGCAACCGCAATTGATCGTCTCGCCGGCCGGCGCCGCCGGGTCATGGGGGAACATCAGCCGCATGCCGTTGCCGAGTTTGAAGGGCTTGTCGGCATCGACCACCTGGCCGTCCGCCAGGTCGTGAGTGATGCGCGAATGCACCTTGCCGGAGCGGCGCCATTGCTTTTTCAGGCCGTCGACCACGCCGGCGGCCTGCGTCAGGCGTTGCTGGCTGGCCGTGCCATACACGCGTGAAAGCTCGGTGCGGACGATGGTGATGGCACGGGCGCGCGAAATGTCGCCCAGGATGGCGGCCACGCGCATGATGGCGGCGCCGGGCGGTTGCGCGCCCAGGACGACGAGCCCCAGCTCGGTGTTGATCTTGTTCGCGGCCTGGAGGCCGATATTCTTGATGCGGTCGGTCATGAAGGCGCGCATGGCGACGAGTTGGCGCGTGTCGAGCAGCGGCACCATGCCGTCGATGCGAAAGCCGGCGGCGAGCAGCGGCGCGTCGATCAGCGCCTGGCCGGCTTCCCAAGCCTGTCCGGCGGCGGTGGAAATCATCGTTGCCGCCCGGTCGGAGAACTCACCCATCGCGCGGCGAATCTCGGCCTGCAGCTCGCCGAGCAGCCAGCGCTCGGCGTCCGATGGCTGTGCCGCCAGGCGTGTGCGGATACGTTCCCCGGCCACGTCGAGCAGCCGCAGTATCTCGGCGCGCGTGTCGGTAATCAGGCGGGTGCGACGCTTGACCTGCGCGGCACGCTCGCCCCGGAACGCCTTGCCTTCGTCGCTCATGCGGCGGCAGCGGGTGGCTCGGCCTCATCGACCGCAGCGGGGTTGGTGTCGCCCGTGAAGGCATCCTCCTCCCGCTGCTTGCTGCGAGCCGCCTGCGCCGCCTGGATCTCTTCCGCCGGGTCGAACTCGACGCCCAGGCGCCCGGCGATCACCGCCAGCATCTTCGTCGCGGTTTCATCGGTCAGTAGCCCGCGGTCGATGGCGATCACCAGCGCGGCGGCTGTCTGCTGCAACGCGGCGGCCCACTTGGTGGTGTCGCGCACGACGAGCTCGGGGAATACCGCATTGACCTGGAACGCGGGGTCGTCGAACTCCGGTTCGCCATCGCCCTCCGCCAGAGCCGCCTTGCGCAGGACGTAACAGCCGATCTCCTGAAGAAACTCCTTCCACAGCGATTGCCGCATCGAGAAGATCTTGAAGGTCGGCTCGCCCATCTCGCTGGCGGCATTGCGGTTGACGTCGCCGCCGCCGCCGAACCAGTGCTCGGGGATGGTCTGTCCGCCGAGTACGTGGTTGCGAAACAGCCGCGCATGCTCGGCCGAGTCGCCGGCCTTGAGGTCAGGCGTCTCGGTCGTCCATTCTTCGGTGTCGTTATGTACGCGCACCGAGGCCGGGGCCGGGGCGGTGATATCGCGCGCTCGCGCCTTGACCTGTTCGGGCGTCGCGCCCGTCAGCTTCACGTCGTAGAAGAAGGCGCGCTGGAATTTGGCGCGGTCCAGTTCGCCGAACAGGAACTGGTCGTAGCCGTCGAGCCAGTCGGCGGCGGACAGCAGGTCGGAACGGCCGCGGCTGCCGGCGGCGAGATTGTTCACGCGGAAGTAGAAGCACTCGCCGTCGTCGAAGGTGTCGCGGATCTCTTGGGTGCGCGCCGTGAAGACGTCTTCGCCGCCGTTGATGATGACCTTGTAGCGCCGCGCCCGCCCCTTGCGATCCTTGACCGTCACCACGCCGATCGGCTGCGACGGGTTGTCGGGATCGACGACCACGGTGGCCACCAGGGAGGGATCGAGGTAGCCCAGCCGCACGTCGCCGTTGCGCTCGTTGACGAAGGCCGGGTAGAACTGCTCGCCGTAGAGCGCCAACTCGCGCACCTTCTCGGACATCTTGACCGCCATGCGGTTGATCGGGTCGCGCCAGAAGCGGTTCAGCGTCTGCTGCGCGTCTTCGTCGTCCGACGCGAGCTTCACGCCTTCGGCCAGCAGGAAGGCGACCGGCAGCTCGATGATGCGGTTGGCCAGCGGGTTCGATTCCCACAGCCAGGCCGCCAGCTTCTGCATGCGCTGCTGCGTCATCGGCGAGAGGTCGCGGTCGGCGTCGCCGGTGAGCTTGCGCCATTGGTCCTCGTCGGCATCCACCGTCACGCCCGCCGCTTCGCGCAGGGGTTCCTCGGGGGATTTCTCCCCATTGCCGGGGAGAAATCGCGAAATGAACTCGGGGAGCTTCATGGCATTGCCCTTCTTTGCGTTTTATAAAGCCCGCTGCGGCGCTGAAATGGGCTGGGGGTTATCTGCATAGGTCCGAGCGCATTCAAATCGCGCCACGGGCCGATTCCGGCCGACGAGGTCACCGGAACATCGCCATGCGCCGACGCCCGCGCATCGACTCGGGCAGGTAGTCGTCTTGTTCCGCTTCGACGGTGGCGCCGGCGGCCGGCTGGATACTGTCCTCGGCCGCATGCAGCGCCAGCGCGTGCGCCCAAAATTCGTCGGCATGGCCAACCTCGCTACGGTCGGCATCGAAGCGCGGATTGCCGGCGACGGTTTGCACCTTGCGCACGGCGTGATGCGATTCGCGCACCTGGCGTTCGCTCATCACGCGCACCCGGCGGTCCTCGTAGCGCTGCTTGACCAGCGTGGCCAGGTGCTGCTTGACCGGGCCGGAGAAAATAACGCCCTCGACCCGGTAGGTGCCATGTACGCGCTTGGCGTCCTCGACGGGTTTCTCGCCCATGCCGGATTGGTCCATGCAGGCCCGGCGCACGCGGTAGGTGGCGAAGATGCGCGCCAGTTCCGCATCCTGCTCGGCGAAGCTCTTGTTCTTCATGCGCACGATCTCGCGCTGCCAGAAGACGTCGCCGACCTTTTCGATTACCCAGATCACGGTCAGGTCGCGGCGCCGGCCGATGTCCATGCCGACGTAGCAATCGCCGCCCTGGTACAACTCGGGCCGGCCGGCGTCGGCGTGCTCGGCGCTGGTGATGAGTTCCCACGGCAGCCAGGCGGTGGCCTCGTCGACCGGCACACACATGTATTCCTGCATCCAGGTTTCTTCGTCGCCGCAGGTGGCGCGCTCCTCGGCGATCCACTGCGCGCGCTCTTCCGCCGTGAGCGGCCGGCCGACGATCTTGTCGGCGAGTCCCTGGGCGACAGCCTGCTCGATGTTGACGGTATGCAGCCGCCACTGGTTGCCCTTCTTCGCATCTTCGACCAGACGGTAGTAGCGATTGCCCTTGCCGTTGTAGGTCGAGAGCACGCGCACCGGGAATCCCCAGGTGATGATCGGGCGCGCGGCCTTCCACATCTCTTCGGGCTGCGGATGGAACGCGAACTCGTCGAGTACCAGCTTGCCGCCCTTGGAGCGGAATGCCTTCGGGTTCGACGACAACGCATTGATGCGCTTGCCCGAGGCCAGTTCGATGACGAAAGCCTTGATGTCGTCCTTCTTGTCGATCACCAGTTCGCCCAAGTCGCGGGCGGCGATATCGAACAGCTTGGCCCACTGCGCGCAGTAGCGGATGTATTCGCGCGCCGCCGTCTCGTCGGCCGACGAGAACCAGACATCCATGCCGCCCTTGGCTCGCGCCGCATCGACCACGTCCTCGTAGCTCTGCGCGTAGGTCATCCCCACGCGCCGCGACTTCTCGACGATCTTGAATCGCGAGGTGTCCTTGATCCAGTCGATCTGGTAGGGCAGGAAGTAGGGGGCCGGGCTAGCGCGAGATGGCAAGGACTTCCTCCTCGATCCGCCGCAGCGTGTCTTCGGTGACGCCGCCTTTCTTCGCCAACTTCGTTATCGCATCGGCGGCGATCTTCACGCGCTCGCGCACTTCCTGCTGGAACTTCTTCAGCGTCACCGAGGCGCGCGTCACCGTGGCGATATTCTTCATCGCCTTGGACAGAAGGCCGATTCGATCCGCGTCCGACAGGCCTTCCTCTCCTGCCTCCTGCAGATTGACGATGCTCTCGAACATCTCCGCCTGCACCAAGGCGATCAGAGCTTCCGAGCGCGTGTCCTGGTCGTCGGCGGCGCCTTCGGTGAGCATGCGCGCCGCCTCGGTGCTGGCCTTGATGGCATTGAAGCGCCGCTGGATCTTCTGGCCGTAGCGGCCAATGGCCGAGCGCGAAAGGACGATGCCCTTTTCCTGGCAGAGCTTCTCCAGTTCGTCGTATCCGGAGAAATTGGCCTCGATCAGTGCCCGCTCAAGCCAACGCCGAACCCCCTCCGGCATCGTCTCGATGCGGCTGCGGCGAGCCATGTCAGACAACCCCGTAGCGTGGCGGGCGGGCGATACCGGGATCGCAGTCGACGGTGTACTCGACGATGTCGGTGCCGAAGCGGCCGATGTCGGCGAACCAGGAGCCGGCCGGCGTCTTGACCAGGTCGATCAGCTTGCGGTCGAACAGGTAGTCGAGCTGCTTGCGCACTTCGTCCTGCGAGGTATCCGGGTAGATGCCTCGCATGGTATCCAGCATCAGCGCCTCGTTGCTGGTATAGGGCGCCGCCATGTGCAGCAACTTCAGGAGATTCCAGCGCAAGCCTTCGCGCCGCGCCTTGGCGGGGTCAATCATTTCGCGATCCTTTCAGATGCACCAGTTCCAGCTTGGAATACAGGGCGTCCATCTTCGCCTCCAGTACGGTTTGGCCGCGGATGTAGTCCTCGCGCCGCACGTAGTTGAGCGGCAGTTCGGCTTGCCATTTCAGGAAGTCGCGTTCGAGTGAGCCGAGTTGCGCGGCCATTCGCTGTTCTTCGGCAAGGTGCCGCTGCAACGTATCGTTGAGCGTCTGATCGGCCGTCTTGCGCACCTCAGCCTGCGCAGCGAACTTCTCATCAAGTCGCTTCTCGAATTGAGAGGCCAACAACTTGCCGATTGCCCAGTAGCTGGCGACGAGTGCGACCAGTAAATACGCTGCCGTTTGCGTGTTCATATCAGACCTCAGGGTTGCCCGTCTTCCCACGTCCGGATATCCCGGATGCGGGCGCGGCACTTTTCGTAGAGTGTTCCGGCGGTGGCGATCCATCCGGCGATTTCGGTGTCGGTTGAGTAGTCGCCTTGCTCCGCGGGATTGGCGGCAGGGGCGGCAGATCCGCCGTGAAGTGCGCCGGCAGACGCGGGCTCGGCAGGGCCGAGGCGGAGGCCGGGGGATTCGCCGAGCAGGCGCAGAGCAGCGCCGCCGAGGCAAGGACGATTGCGAGTCGCAGTCTTGAGCGCATGCTGTACCTCCTGGAGTTTCTGGTCCTGCTCGGCATCGCGCAGCGTGGCCGCTTTGACGATCTGGTCGGCCCGGTCCTGGGCGTCCTTGAGCTTCTTGGCGGCGGCGCGGGCGGCATCGCCGGATTGTTTTTCGTGAGCGGCGGTGAGCGTGGCCACGCGCGCATCGGCACGCGACCCCTGCCAACTCCAGGCGGAGCCGAAGCCGATCAGGAAGATCAGCAATACAGCGATGCGGTTCATGCCGCTTCGCCCATGCATTGCCGATACCCGGACTGGCGGCGCGTTGCCAGCCCGCCGCACAGGCGCGCGTTCTCGGGGGCGGCGCAGTCCTTGCCCTGGAAGCGCGTCCAGCGAAGGATTTCTGCGCAGGCCGCGCCATAGTCTCCGGCGTTCAGCTTCTTGACCAGGGTCGAGCCGCAGAAGGCGCCGGGGCCGATGTTGTAGGCCAAATCGACATAGGCATCATATTCACGCTGATTCAGCGGCACCTTGACGCAGGTGCGCAGTGCGCCCTCGAAGTGTTCGATGTCGGTCAGGGCACGGGCCAGCGCCTTCGGCGGCGTGATCGTGTCGCCCATCTTGACGCCGGAGGTAGTCCCGAAGCCGATGGTCGGTACGTCGCCGGAAACGGGGATGACGGCACGATCCGTATAGCCCTCCTGCGTCGCGATGCCGATGAAGGCGGCGGCGGACAGGGCGAGGACGGCAAGAGGGCGGCGGTCGATCACGATGCACGCTCCGCGGAGCGCGATGGATTGACGAGACGGAACGACGGGTGAGTACGCATGCCGCGATGTTCGCAGTCACGCGCGCACGGAAGAATTAAACGGCTTTACAAATCGCTAGCAGTCAATGCGCTGTGGGAGGAGCCGGCCAGTCGATCTTGCCGTTGTGCTTGGCAATTTCCGCCTGTTCTTCGTCGGTCAAGGGAGAACCCTTTTTGCTTGCAAGCCTGGCGGCCAGCTTCTCAGCGGCTTGCGAAGCGCGTTCCCGTTCGCGCAAGGTCGACCGGAACCGGCGCAACTCTTCTTGCCACCACGCATGTACCAGGATCGAGTAGACGGCAAAACCGATACCGCTGCCGGCCAGGATCGGCATCCACGCCAGAAGCGGCTCCTTGGCATCAATAACGATCGATGGCAGCAGGATGAACAAGGCCGCAACGGCGTTAGCCCCGGCATAAATCCAGACGCGCCGGACTGCGCCTCGGACCGTCAACTCCAGGTGCTCATGCTCGGCCGGTGACAGGCCCGGCGCCTCTGTGACATCGGCGACCTTCAGCGCAAACGCCATGATCGTCACCCATACCGTCCCGAGGAACACCGCGGCCGTCTTGGCCGCGGCGCTGATCAGACCTTGCGGAAGGAACAGATACGCCAACCCCCCGCACAGGCCACCCAAGGCGATCAGTGCGACCCGAACCCAAGTTTTGGTGAGAAAGGCGCCATCCACATTTACAGCTTACCGCAGATGCCCGCTATCCAACAGTTCGTCCAGCCATGTCATCATAGCCGTGAAGGCAGCGTCTGCGACCAGTACGCCATCGTCGGCGTGGATGTGGCGCTTCGTCATGAGCCTGAGTTGATCGTGTCTGATCTTCTCGCCGTTGTTGAGCACCAATTCGGTGTCGACGCCTTCCACGTTGCGCATGGCCAAGCCCACCTTGTCGAGCAGACGCTGGGCCGGCTCGTTCGTCTGCCGCTTGTAGGTCAGATGCAGCCAAGCCTCGATGTTCCCATCCAGGCCGTCTTCCCATCGGAAGCTCTCGTCGCCGGAACCCAGCAGCGCCTTCATTGCGTCGAGCATGGGGCCAATGATCCGGACGTCGTGATGTCGGGAGGACGTGGGCGCTGTCGTATTTTCCGCTGCCATCATCAGGGGTCCGCCGAAGTTGACGGACTTGACGTGGGAGCGGCGGACCATGTCCCGCGCCGATCGGGCCGGTTGGTCGGCCAGCGCCACTTCGGGACCGACGCGCTCGCCGCGCTCCTTCAGCAACCAGGATAGGTGCTCCTCGAACTGCACCTGGCGCACTGCCGAGGACTGGATCATGACGACGAAATCATCGCGGATGAAGAAGTACAGCAGGCCTTCCGCCCATTCGCGCCGTTTTCCCTCCTGTGTGCTCGGCGGCTGCAGCTGGGCAAGGTTGATCTGCGTTGCCTCCGGATCTGGCTCGATGGACAGAGCACTTGATCCGCGCTCGTAAGAGGTGAAGATCCCGGCGATTCCGCCCCCGAACGCGTAATGCTGCGCGATCAGCCGATATGCGCCGCCATTCGGGTCTTCCGAGGTCGGCTCCGAACGGTCTGCCGCCCGCTTTCGGCGAGACAGCGCCGCCCCCACCATCTTCTGCAGCGTGCCGGATGCCGGCGTGACGGCAGCTTTCTTGCACCGCAAGGCGCGTGACTTCTTTTCTCTGGCCATCGCTATCTCCCCTTTTTGGCTACGAAGCCATCTACTTCCGTCCCCGTCGCGCTTCCTCCATCCTCTTGAGTTCAGCCTCGCTCACCCATTGCAACGGCTCAGGCGCCTTGTCGAACCCACTCACGTTGCTTTGCATGGTGCTCAGCCGGTGAGCCGCCGTAGGCGCTACGCCCCTACACCCTGCGGGAAACGGCGGCAGGCTTCGCCTGGCGGCGTGCTGTCGCACTTCGCTTCCACCCTGCCACGGTCTGGTAGACAGCGGTAAGTTCCTCGTCGGTGATGTCCTTGACCGATGCCCCGCCATAGCGGTCGTTGAGCAGATCGTCGAGCGCTTTGCCCTTGTCGAGCTGCTTCACGTTGACGAAGATGTACGAGTACTTGCGCTTGCGCCAGTCCGGGTCCTTCTTCGCGGCGCTCTTGGTGCTCGACAGGCGGCCGATCCACTCGCGCAAAAACTTCTCCGCGCGCACGTAGTCGGCCGCCAGGATGAGGTGGTAGCTCGATGCCTTCATGCGCGCGTTGAGCGCGCGCCATACGGACTGGTGCGCCTTGGGCTCGCGCCGCGCGACGGCCTCCAGCCGGACGACTTCATCGACGAGCCCCTGCAGCGTCACGCGCTGCCCTTCGGCGATGTGTTCCGGCCCCGGCTGGATGACGACTCTGGGCTTGGGCGGCGAGGAGGGCGGCGCCGGATGGATGTTGATGACGTTGTTGTTGATGATGTCGCGGCCCGCGATCTGCGCCGCGCGGCCGTTGCTCTCGATTGTCATTTCCTCTTTCCTCCCCCGCTATTGACTATGTTTCTGCCGGCGATCTGGCTGGAATTTCCCTCAACGACAATCTTTTTCGCTACGGCGCCGGCTTGCCCGGCAGGCTCGCCGCTGAGTACGAAAGCCAGCATGCGGCGCTTCGTGGCCGCATCTAGCGCGCGGTAGCCCTCTAGCAGTGTTTGCTCGTCATGTTTCAGCGGGAGCGGCCCATCGCGCTCGCCGGTGACGATGTAGAGCACGTCGGCACCGGCAATGGATATCGATGCGAGGTAGGCGGCATCAGGGAGGCGCTCGCCGGACTCGTAAAGCATCTGGGTTTTCTTGGTAATTCCCGGTAATTCGGCGAATGCCGTTTGGCTTAGGCCAAGGCGTTGGCGTTCTTCGCGCAACCGCTCCCCAATGGAAACCATATGAACCCCAAAATAGTTGTTGACAGGGAACCGTTCGGTTCCCATAATTCGCACAACATCACAAAACAACGCACCTAACCGCAGCGAACAGCCGCCCGGAGGCCGCCATGACCAAAACCGAGTCCAACAACCTCAAACACCGCCTGCGCCAGCAAGGCCACACCCTCAAGTCCTGGGCCGAAACCCAAGGCTTCAAATACCGCGACGTGTCCGACGTCGTGCGCGGCGTGCGCCGCGGCAACTACGGCGTCGGCCGCGACATCTGCCTGAAGCTCGGCATCAACCCCGACGAACGCCTCGCCGCCTGAAGGGACTCGCCATGTCCAAGCCCATCGACATCAAGCACGAATCCCCCCCATACAACCTCGGCGGCGCTCACTTCCTCGCCACAAGCCCAGCCGGCAGCAACCGACTTTTCGGCGCCAGCGCCGAAAAGAGTGCCCGCTGCCTTCGGCCGATCAATCTCTCCGCCGCGACCGACGAGCATCGCAGCGATTTCAGCCTCTCTCTCGAAGAAGCCGAAGCGCTGATTGCCTGCCTCACCCACGCCGTCGCCCTGCGCAGCGCAGCCGACGCCGAAACCAGGAAGGCCGCCTGACCATGCGCATCGCCTCTCAATTCGCCCCCGGCCAACCTCAAGCCCTGGCCGCGTTCTACGGCGTTTCCCTCGCCACCTTTTTTCGCCGTGTGCGCTCCGGCCGCATCGTCCTGTCGGCGGCCACGCGCGCGTAAATGACTTCACACCAACTATCCAGCTCGTCTCCCAGCCGGGCAATCCGTTTGGGGCTCAAACCGGGGCTCTTGGGCGCGGCAACGAATGCATCGATGTCGGCCATCACCTGTTCGCCGTCCATGCGCCGGTTGCTCAAGGCGGCATCGAGCAGGTGCCCGATGACGATGGCTTGGGCTTCCAGCCTGATCGACAGCTTCTTCGTCTTTTTCATGTGCGGCTCCGCGATCTCTGTCCCGATGCCTGCATTTTCCACCAATGCAAACGACTTACGCCCATTCCAAACGATTTTTTGTTTTGACGCAAGCCCTCGGAGGGACTTCTGACTATGCGCCGCGATTGGAAACGAGCCGTGCCGGCCTCTCTGATAGAGGCTTTCCGGTTCTGCAAGGACTTCGCCAAAGAGAAACGCAACCTGTCGGTGGAACGCATCGCCGAACTGATGGGCGTCACCGCCGACGCGCTCTACAAGTGGCTGGCCACCGGCCGCATGCCGGCGAACCTGATTCCGGCCTACGAGCATATCTGCGGCATCGACTTCGTTTCGCGCCACCTGGCGGCGTCCAGCGGCCGGATGGTGGTGGATATGCCGACCGGCCGCCTGGTGCACGCCACCGACGTGCAGGAGCTGCAGGCCCTGCTCAACGACGCGGTTGGCGCAATCCTCGCCGTTGCTGCCGGCACGTCCGGCATACCGGAGGCCCTGGCCGACATCGAAGCCGGCATGGGTGCTTTGGCCTGGCACCGCAGCAACATCAAGAAATCCGGACAACCCGAACTGGAACTGGACCAATGACCGTCGAAAAGAAAGACCGCCAGTCGGCTCGCCGTGCCATACGCGCGATCTGGATTCTGCAGGGCCACACGATGGACGGCCTGCGCCTGACGGCCATCGCCGAGGGGCTGGGGACCAGCCTGCCCAATGCCTACCGCGACATGATGACGCTCGCCGACGAAGGCGTGGCCGAGCGCATACCCGGCAAGGAGGATTGCTGGCGCCTGACGCCGAAGATCGTGCAGATATCCCGCGCGACGGGCGAAGAGTTCGCCCGCCACCGGGCCAAGGTCGATGAGTTCGACCAACGCTATTCAAGGGTGCCGGGATGAGCGACGTCCAGCAACTGCTCGACGGCATCGCTGCCAGCCGGAAAAGCCATCTGATGGACGTGGCGCACCTGAAACGCCTGGTCGCCATCGCCGAGATTGGCGATGGCGACCCTGTCAAGACGCTGCTCGACGTCTGCAACGGCGACGTCGAGCAAGTGCAGGCCTATGTGGAGACCTTGCACGACATCACGCAATCCATCTTCAGGCGCTGGCTGATCGCCGTGCGCCTCGACTATCTCGAAAACAAAGGGGGAACACGATGACAACCACGGGCACGAAAGGCCGGAAAGCCGGCGCACCGGCGGAGCAGAAGGGGCCGGACTTCGTCGGCAAGACACCGGCCGTGATGGCCGAACCCGAGGCCCGCATGAATCAGATCGCCGAGAGCTATTCAGCGGATCGGGACCTGGTGAATCAGCTACTCGGCCAGGCGCAGGCGGCCGGTGCGCTGGAGCAATTTTCCCGCACGGTGCGGATTTCCAAGCTGGCATTCGTCAAGGAAAACAAGCTCTATCGGGAGTTAGCGGGAATGAAACTCCGCACCGGTGCGGAAAAACTCGCCGGCACCTGGGAGGAATTCTGCGGCCTGCTGGGGACCTCTGTCGATCAAATCGACCGCGACATCGCCAACCTGAAAGCCTTCGGCGAGGAGGCTCTGGAGAGCATGTCGCGCATGGGCATCGGCTACCGCGAGATGCGCCAGTTCCGGCGCCTGCCGGAAGACGAGCGGCTGGCCCTGATCGAAACGGCCAAGACGGGCGACAAGGATGCGCTGCTCGACATCGCCGAGACGTTGATCGCGAAGCACCAGAAGGAAAAGGAAGACCTGACGAAGAAGGTGGACGACCTCACCGCCGACAGCGAAGCCAAGGATCACCTGATCGCGGACAAGAACATCAAGATCGACAGCCTGGCCAAGAAAGGGCGCCGCAAGGCGGCCGATCTGTGGCCCGAGGAAGTCGCCGGCCTCAAGGACGACCTGCACGGCCTGGGCAAGATCCTCGACGAGGCGCTCGGCAAGCACCTGACGTTGATCGACGCCACCGAGATCGAGGCCGACAAGCACGCCGAGGACGAGAAGAGCCCGGTGCTGGCCGGTTACAAGACGGTGATCCATCAGCTCGGCGAACAGATCGAGCGCATCTGCACCCTGGCCGCCGGGCTGCGCAACGAGTACGACACGCGTCTGGCCGGCTTCATCGCGATGGACAAGTCCTTCGTTCTGCCCGAGTAACGCGGAGCCGACCATGCCCCTGGCACCCGACAATCGCGAACACCTGGCCGAGATCGCCCGCCGCCTGGATGCGGCGCCGCACGGCGAGCGCGCGGCCATTGTCGCCGAGGCGCGTGAGTTCTACGACTGGAGTACCGCCAAGCTCTACGCGCGCCTCAAGGCGGACGTGGGCTGGTCCTCGGGCCGCAAGACGCGTTCGGACAAGGGTTCCACCTGTGTGCCCGTGGCCAGCCTGGAAATGCTCGCCACGGCGCAGCGCGAGTCGGTGCGGGCCAACGGCAAGCAGATCCTCTTCACTCCTACGGGCGCCTCGGTGCTGGCGGCCAATGCCGTGTCGCTGCCGGTATCCAACGGCCAACTCAACCGCTTGATGCGCGCCCGCAAGCTCAACGTGGCGACGCAGGCGCAGGCCGATGCGCCGGTGCGCATGCGCAGCCTGCACCCGAACCACGTCCATCAGGTCGATCCGTCGCTGTGTGTCCTGTATTACATGAAGGGCAAGCAGGCGATGATGGACGCGGACAAGTTCTACAAGAACAAGCTGGACAACTACGCCAAGATCAAACTCAAGGTGTGGCGCTATGTGATGTACGACCATACCAGCGGGCTGCTGGCGGTGCGCTACTACGAGGCGGCCGGCGAACTGACCTCCACGCTGTTCGAGTTTCTGGCGTGGTGCTGGGGCCGCCAGGACGGGCGCGAGTTCCACGGCGTGCCGCGCATCATGGTGTGGGACAAGGGCAGCGCCAACAAGGCGGCTGTCATCAAGAGCCTGCTCGACAGCCTGGAGGTGGTCGCCATCGAGCACGCACCGGGCAAGGCTCGCGTCAAGGGCGGCGTCGAGGGCGGCAACAACATCGTCGAGTGCAAGTTCGAGTCGCGCCTCAAGTTCGAGCCGGTGCATTCGGTCGACGAGCTCAACAACGCGGTGCTGCACTGGCAGAACGTTTTCAACGCCGACCTGATCCCGCGCGAGAACAATGCGCTGCGCCGGCGCGGCATGGCCCCTACGGCGCGCATCCACCTGTGGCGCCGCATCAAGGCCGACGAACTGCGCATCCTGCCGCCGGTCGAGGTGTGCCGGCCGCTGCTGGAGGGCAAGGAGATCGTGCGCAAGGTGCGCGGCCTGGCCATCACTTTCAAGCACCCGGCGGCGGAGCTCACACGCAGCTATCGCCTGGCGGGGCTGGACGGCATCTGCGACGGCGACGAGGTGGCGGTGCGCCCGCTGCTCTACGGCGACTGCGCGATCCATGTGCGCGTGCCGCGCTACGACGGCGACGACCTGATCTATCGGCTGGAGGCCGATGCGCTGCCCGATGAAAACGGTTTCCCGGTCGCGGCGCCGGTGTGGAACGAGAGCTACAAGTCCAATCCCGACACGGCCGCCGACAAGGCCGGCAAGCGCATGGATGCGCTGGCCTATCCGGGTGAGGACGCCGAGAAGGCGCGGCAGAAGCAGTTGGCGCCCTTCGGCGGCACGCTCGACGCGCATTCGCACCTGGCAGGCATCGCGCTGCCCACGGCGTTGCCGCGCCGTGGCTCGGAGATCAACGTGCCCGACCGCATGCAGATCGAGGCGAAGCCCCTCAACCACGTGCAGATGGCCGCGGCGCTTTCGCGCGCTGTCGATGGCTGGAACAGCGACATGTACCTGCTGATGACGAAGGTCTATCCGGACGGTGCGCTCGAAGCGGATCTGCCGGCGGTGATGGAACGCTTGAAATCGACGCCCCGGCTGGTGGCCGTGGGCTAAAAAAACTCGGCCCACCGTGCGCTAACACGGCGGGCCTTGGGGGCCGGGACTAGCCCGGTTGAAACAACTCTGCGAAGGGGATTTTACATGAACCAGATGCGATACCAGGAGGTGTGCGATGACCGCCGCCGCCGTCCGTAAATTCAGGGGGTGCGACTACATGCCGTTCAAGCTCAAAGGCGTGCTGCTCCAGCACGGCATATCGCAGCCGGCGCTGGCGAAGGCGGTGTTGCAGAAAAACGGCGTGCCGCTTTCCGTGACGTCGGTTTCGTTCATCGTCAATGGCGGCTATTTCCCGAAGTCGACACCGGTGGCCGACGTCAAGCGCCAGGTCGAAGAATTCCTGGGCGAGAAAGGCGCGACGGCGGCCGAGATCGCCACGATCTGGGAACAGGACGACAGCGAAGGCCTGACCTTCGCACACCCGATCGGCGCGCATCTGTCGGCCTCGACCAAGGCCGCCGAGAAGCGTGCCGCCCGCCTTGCGGAAGTCCGCGAAACGATCATCGAACCTGTGGAGACCACTATGCTTTCCCCCGCCGCCAAGCGTCACTTCAAGATGTTCCGCGACCCGTTCCAGGACGACGTCACGGGTCCCGAGGATGTGTTCCTCTCGGGCGAGCAGCGCTATATCAGCGAGGCGATGTTCCAGGTGGCCAAGCACGGCGGCTTCCTTGCCGTGCCCGGCGAATCCGGCAGCGGGAAGAGCACGCTGCGCAAGCTGCTGCTCGACCGCATCAAGGGGCAGCCGATCCGCGTGATCTTCCCCCAGGCGATCGACAAGGAGCGTCTGACGATCGAACACATGTGCCGGGCGATCATCAATGACCTGGCGCCGGGAGAGACGATCAAGGCCAGCCGCGAAGCGCAGGCACGCCAGGTGAAGGATGTGCTGGTGCGCTCGGCGGGTGCCGACAACAGCCATGTGCTGGTGATCGAGGAGGCGCACGACCTTTCCATTCCTACGCTCAAATCCCTCAAGCGCTTCTACGAGTTGGAGGATGGCTTCAAGAAGCTGCTGGGCATCGTGCTGATCGGCCAGACGGAACTCAAGGACAAGCTCGACGAGCACCGCTACCCGGATGCGCGCGAGGTGATCCGCCGCTGCGAGTTGGCCGAGCTGATGCCGCTGGGAGAGGATCTTGAGAAGTACCTGGCGCTGAAGTTCAAGCGCGTCGGCATCGAACTGCCGGCGATCTTCGCGGACGACGCTTACACCGGCATCCGTACCCGCCTGACCAAGTCCAAGCCGGGGCGCCGCGAGGTGTATTCGCAGCTGTATCCCCTGGTGGTCAACAACCTCGTCACGAAGGCGATGAACCGCGCCGCCGAACTCGGCATGCCGGTCATCAATGGCGACCTCTTCAAGGAGCTGTGACATGAGCGCGAAATGGAAGGATCGCCTTGCGACTGCGGCCTTGCTGCTCTTTCTGTTGCTGGTGCATGGCGTCGTCGGCCGCTGGGACTTCGACGATGCGCGCCGCGGCGAAGAGGCGGCACGCCAGGTGCGCGAACTGGTGTCGGCCGCGGGCTGGTGCGGGCCGAAGCCCGGCCAGGTGGCGCTGCAGGAATGGCGCGGCGACCGGCTGCACTGCACGATCAAGGAGAACACCGGCTACGGCCGCGCGCCGCGCATCGTCGCGCGCCTGGAGGCGCCGATGCTGATGCATCCACTGGCGACGACGGAGGACTGACATGGGCACGGCCAACACCACCAACCACACGGGTACCACGGAACGCATGCTGGCGTTCATCCGTCACCGCGGCATGGCGACGCGCCGCGATCTGCACGACGAGGTCGGCGTCAAGCTCGGCCGCATCGACCAGATGCTCGCGCGCCATATCGACGCAGGCATCGTGATCGCCGAGTCCCTGGTCACCGAGGAGTCGCGCGCCGCCGTCACCTGCTTCCGCTGGAACGGCGACGTGCCGCCCGGAACTTCGCCGAAGCAGCACCGTCGCAGCCGTGCTCAAGTCCGCTCCTGCCTCTGCTGCGGCGATGACTTCATGAGCTCGGGCGCGATGAACCGCATGTGTGGCCGGTGCCGCACCCGCAACGTCAGCCCCTACGCACCCTGAGGAGATTGCCATGACCACCGTCCAGAACCTCGTCGATGCCCTGGCCACCGATCACCGTGGCCGCGATCGCGGCATCTCCGCGATTCGCCTGGCGGCGCGTCTCAACGTGGAGCCGCGCTTCGTGCGCGAGTTGATCGGCGAGGCGAACCTGGCCGGGCATGCGGTCGGTGGCCATCCGCGCCGCGGCTACTACATGGCCGCCTCGGCGGAGGAAGCGCAGGAGATTGCCGACCACCTCATCAAACGCGCGAAGTTCGGCCTGCTGCGCGCGTCTCGCATTCTCGGCCAGCCGATCTTAGAACTCGCCGGCCAGATGAGCCTGGACGACACCGAATCCCATCAAGGAGCATGACCATGTCTGCAGTCGTAGAACAACCCCCCGAAGGCTATAAGCGCGACGCGCAGAACCGACTCGTTCCGATCGAGTCCATCAAGCCGATCGATCTGGCCCGCGACGACCTGGTGCAGGAGATCGTGTTCAAGGCGATGCATCTGTCCGGCGACATCGCCGAGTTCCGCACTGAGGCCTTCGCCGACATCACGGCCTTCATCCAGCTTTCGGCCGAGGAGTACGGCGCCAAGGTTGGTGGCGCGAAAGGCAACGTCACGCTGATGAGTTTCGACGGCCGCTACAAGGTGCAGCGCGCCATCCAGGAGCGCATCGTGTTCGACGAGCGCCTGCAGGCCGCCAAGGCGCTGATCGACGCCTGTATCCACGAATGGAGTCAGGGCGCGCGCTCGGAGATTCGCACGCTGATCAACAGCGCCTTCGAGGTGGACAAGGAAGGCAACATCAACACCGGCCGCGTGCTCAGCCTGCGCCGGCTCGACATCAAGGATGCCAAGTGGCAGCAGGCCATGCAGGCGATCTCCGACGCGATACAGGTGGCCGGCAGCAAGAGCTACCTGCGCGTCTATAAGCGCGTCGGCGACACCGACGAATATCAGCCGATCTCGCTGGACGTGGCCTCGGTATGAGCGCGACCGATACCTCCGCGGCGCTGGAGTCCCTCGAAGAGCATACGAGGGCCATTGCCGGCGCGATCACCACGCTGGGCCGCCTGTTGCCGACGGGCATGTCGATAACGGTGATTCATCCGCCCGGTTCGCCCGCCTTTGTGGCGGTGACCTACCCGGACGGTTCGACGTGCACGAAGGAATACCAGGCCGGACCTCTGCATTGACCGTTGGAAGCTCAACCCCAGGCCACCGTGGGCAAACGGAGCCAGCCCGTGAGGAAACCGAAAAGGACGCCTCTCTGAATTGCCAAAAAGTCGCCGCGAGCGGGCACCCGATTTCTCAACCGTAAAGGAGTACCACCATGAATCAATCCGAACTGATCGCCAAAGTCGCCGACGCTGCCAACGTCAGCAAAGCCAACGCCGAAGAGATCGTCAAGGCTCTCGGCGAGATCGCCACCGACGCTCTTGTCGCCGGCGAGGACGTCACGCTGCCGAGCCTCGGCAAGCTGTCCGTTGCCACGCGTGCCGCCCGCGAAGGCCGCAACCCGGCCACCGGAGCGCCGCTCAAGATCGCCGCCAAGCGCGCGCCGAAATTCAGCGCCGCCAAGGCGCTCAAGGACGCCCTCAACAAGACGCCGGTGAAGGGCAAGGCGAAGAAGTAGTCCAGGCCCTCGCCTCAAGCCGCTCGCGCCACACGACGCGGGCAGCTTCGGGAGAAGGCTTGATGGAACTCGGGACGCCTCGCCGGATTGCTGGCGCGACGCCGAAACAGGTACCTGCTAACCGCATGCGAGCGGGATCGCGGGGCGGGATGAGAGACGAAGGGCCGCAACCCGGAGTTCGAGACATCCAGAGCGGTGCAATACACCGCCCACCCAGTGGAAGGCCGTGAACGTAACGATCACATACCCGGCGCTGCGCGCCACGGACGGGAGAGCGAAGATGGGCAAGGAAAAAGATTTCACCCGCGTCACCTTCAAGGTGAATTCCTCGGGTTCGTGGGCGAACCTGGTGACGTGCGACGCCGGCCGCTACGACGAGGTCAAGAAGGCCTGCGAGGTGATCGCCAAGGCCGGCCACGTCAAGTTCAAAGCGCTCGACGCTGACGGCGGCGAGCTCGAATACTACGGTTCGGACGGCCGCGGTTCCTACGGCTGGCACGAGCCGAAGCGGGGGCGCCGCTAATCATGGCTGCCCATACCGGCATTGTCTGGACTGACGCCACCTGGAACCCGGTAACGGGCTGCACCAAGGTATCGCCCGGCTGCAAGCACTGCTACGCCGAGCGCGATTGGGCACGCCTGGCCGCAAACCCGAAGACGCGCTACCACGGGCGCGAGTTCACCGACGTGCAATACCACATGGACGTGCTCGAACTGCCGCTGCACTGGAAGAAGCCGCGCCGCATCTTCGTCAATTCCATGTCCGATCTGTTCCATGAAGACGTGCCGACCGACGTCATCGCCGATGTCTTCGGCATCATGGCCGCCGCGCGGCATCACACCTTTCAGGTACTGACCAAGAGGCCCGAGCGGATGCGCTACGAGCTGAGCGACTGGGGCTTCCGTGGAATGGTCGATGAATGCGCCGCAATGTACTCCGGCGCCATCGCGCGCTGGCCACTGCCGAACGTCTGGATCGGCGTCAGCGTCGAGGACCAGGCCACGGCCGAGGAACGCATCCCACTGCTCATAGAGACGCCAGCGGAGGTGCGCTGGATCAGCGCCGAGCCACTTCTAGGATCGTTGAATCTCTACGACTGGATCGGCCCGTGGGGAACGCCTGAACAGCTGCAGGCCCCCGCGATGCTTGATTGGATCGTCGTAGGTGGCGAATCCGGCCCCAAGGCGCGGCCGATGCATCCGGAGTGGGTTCGTATCCTGCGCGACCAGTGCGCGGTGGCTGGCGTGCCGTTCCTGTTCAAGCAATGGAGCGAGTGGGGTTTCGGATTTGACTGTGTCGAGGATACGAGAGGCGATGAGCATCTGACGTATTTCCTTGAGCTGGATCGCACATTCAAACGGGTTGGCAAGAAAGCCGCCGGCCGCCTGCTCGACGGTCGCACCCACGACCAATATCCCGATGTCAGCGCGAAAGCGAGGACTACGCCATGAACGTCGGAACGAAGTCTGTCCTATTCGGTGTCCATCAGTTCTTGCTGCATCCGATCATCGTTCTGATGGCCTGGTGGATCATCTACAGAAAGCTTCCAACTCTTCACGAACTGGCCGCGATTGCCACACACGATCTCGGCTATTGGGGTGCCCCCAATATTGACGGCCCCGAGGGCGAAGCGCATCCCAAGCGCATGGCCGCTTGGTGGCGTTGTCATTTCGGCGCGTTTGGCAAGCGTGTCGCCATCGACATCCTTGGGCATTCGCGTTTTCACGCTCGCACGAATGGTCTTCCGCTCTCGCGATTGTTCCAGCCCGACAAACTGAGCACCGCGCTGTATCCGCGCTGGCTCTATCTGGTTCTGGCGAACCTCAGCGGCGAGATTCACGAATACATGGGTTTGTGCCAGAACGGAAAGTACACCGACATTATGAAAGCCGCCAGAACCCAGACCCAGTGGCTTATCGAGACACAAGCCCATATGGCCCTGATGGGGTTGCATGGCGGTTCCTATCCTCCTGTGCAGCGGCAGTTTGAAGAGCAGGAGTTGACCTGATGGCCAACCAAGACGACATCATCGCCAAGATCAAGAAGTGCCTCGCCCTGAGCAGGTCGAGCAATGAGCATGAAGCTGCAGCCGCGTTGAGGCAAGCGCAGAAGCTGATGGAGGCGCATGGTATTGATGAAGGCGCGATCGCCGATAGCGAGATCAGCGAATCCCTGGGCCGCAGCGGAGCAGGTGCCAGGCCGCCAAAGTACGAAACCGCGCTCGCGCTCGCCATCACCGGTGCCTTCGGCTGCGAAGAGATATTCAAGCCGTGGTCAGGCTGGCTGTTTATCGGCGCCGGCCCAGCGCCGGAGATTGCACAGTACGCCTTCGAGGTGCTCTACCGTCAGGTCAAGCGTGCCAGAGCCGCACATATCAAGGTTCGGTTGTCGCGCTGCGGCAGCGTCAATAAGACCCGCCGCGCCGATATCTACTGCGACGGCTGGGTATCGACCGCGGTCCGTCAGCTACAGGCTCTCGCCGTTGGCCAAGAACAGCAGGCGAAGATCGCCGGTTACATCGAGCGACGTTATGAGATCGAGACATTCACTTCACGGGACCGCCAGAAAGGTCGCAATCTCTCCGAGCGAGATCTCGGCGACTGGGCTGCTGGACGTGATGCTGGCCACAAGGCAGAACTGAATCGTGGCGTGAGCGGCCACGCGGCGCCACTGGCGTTGGAGTGACTATGCGGACCGCTCGCCAGCCCTATAACCCAGAAGCCGAACGCCAGCGCCTGATCCGGCTGCTGCACGTCGCCAGGCGCGATCTGCGTATGGAAGACGCAGATTACCGGGCCGTCCTCTCGACGGCATCGAAGGGTGTTCACGACAGTTCCAAGGACATGTCCGCCACCGAGTTGGAGCGCGCCCTGGCGCACATGAAGCGCTGCGGCTTCAAGGTACGCACGAAGGCGAAATCGGCCTCGGCCAAACCGAAGCCATCGCGCGCGCTGGCCGGCGATCTGGAGAGCAAGAAGATTCGCGCGCTGTGGTTGATGCTGCACGACCTCGGCGCGGTGAAGAATCCATCCGAGGCGGCCCTGGCCGTCTACGTCAAGCGCATCACCCACGTCGACGACCTGCACTGGATCAATGGTGAGCAGGCCGAGACGCTGATCGAGACCCTGAAGAAATGGGCATTGCGCTACCTGCCTGACGCGATCCAGAAGCTCGTTCCACAGGTGAAGACGGCCGGAATAGGCTACATGCAAGCCATGCGCCTCAACGAGGCCCTCAGTCACGCCTACAGCCGCGGGACGTTCGACCCGATGCATAGCGCCTGGCAGGCACTTAACGATGTCCTGGCGCCTTCAGCAGCCGCCGTCGAGGACGAGTCGCTATGAGTGGCCTCCATAAGGAACCCGAGGTGCTCGTCGACCTGTCCGCCAAGGCCGCCGCGCTCGCAAAGCAACTGCTTGATGTGTCCGATGACGTCGCCGACGCGTTTGGCGCTGAGTTGGCTCAAATGATGGCATCCGAGTGGGGCGGTCAGTCTATCTACTTCGCGACCGGTCTGTTCTATCAGGTCGCCAAGATGCACCAAGATATCTACGACGCCTTCAACGGTCACAACCACAACGAACTGGTCAAGCGCTTCGGCGTGTCTCGCGTCTGGATTTACAAGATCGTCGAACGCATGCGGTCGGCTGACATCGCAAAGCGTCAGGCCGACCTGTTCCGCACCCCTGACGCACCGGTTTAACCTATCCTGATGCGCAGCTGAATTAGGAGACGACTATGGTCCGCAGAGCGACGATTACAAAGCTTCCCCCTGGCATCCTCGAAACCCTGAAAGCAAAGCTTCGGGCAAGCAGTTTCTGCTGGCTACGAAGCCCATGCCGAGTGGCTTACGTCGCTTGGATACGATATTTCGAAGTCTGTGGTCCATCGGTACGGCCAGCAACTGGCCGCTGAAGACGTTCCGCCGGTGAGCCCCGAACGCCTCGCTATAATGCAGCTCCGTATGCGGTGCCTTGAACTCTCGGTACTCACCGGCTCCGACGCCGATGACATCACCGAACGGGCCGATGACTTTCTGGAGTGGATTGGCCTGCTCTAGACTTTCCCCCGCTGCAAGCCGTTTGCTTTGACTGTCCCCCGGCATGCCCGAATATCCCGGTCTATCTCGGAATTATCTCGGCCTTTCCCCGTGGATTATCTCGTTCCCTCTCACAAAGGATTACAAAGCGGCGCGGCGGGCTCACAGATCGCTTACAGGCACTGGCTAGAGTCGCTGCAACGCCGGAAAGGCGGCAACCACCCAGGAGGACAACGTGAAAATATTCTTCGCCACCGCGCTGATCGTCGCCATGGCCCTGGCTTACGGCGGCGATCCCCATGCGACGTCGGCGCTCGACTACAATGGCGTCCGCGCCCTCGTGGCGCACATAGTTGCCAGCCTGAAGTCCTGAGACCCGGATGAAACCAATGCTGTGGAAGTCGATTGCCGTAGTCGCCGCCATTGTGGCGACGCTGCCGGCGCACGCCCGGCCGGGGCATCGCCAGATGCCCGAGCGGCGTGCCGGCGAGGAGCAGTCGGTGCCGCCGCAGCGCCCGGAAACGCCGCGCGACATGCGGCGCGGGGAGCCTCAGCCGCCGCCCGGCCGCATGAGTCCGGAGGAACGCCGCCAGTTGCGGCGCGACATCGACGAAGCCGGCCGCGATCTCTATCGCCGCAATCCACCGCACCCGCAGCCCTGACGCCGCAACGCGGATTTACCGGCTTTCGCCGACATGCACCCGGTAAACACCGTGCATGGCAACCGGGCAGAGCGAGTCCTTGGCGGCGATCAGTCCTGGCGTGTCCGCCATGGCCGAGTTCACCAGATCGCAGGATTCCAGGTCCAGCATGAAGTGGTAGATCAGGAAGCGGTTGAGCCCGTTGATGGCCAGGTCGGAATAGGTGATGAACAGGTTCGCCAGTCCGCGCCTGATTTCGCCGGCGAAACCGAAAGAACGGATCTTCCCGCCGACCAGCACCACTTTCCCGAACAGGTCGGGTTTCCCGAACAGGCTGCTGTGCCGCACACAGTTCTTGGTGTAGCGGCGATAGGATATATGCTCGTATTTCCCCCGTTGCTGATCGGCCCATTCGTCCATCAGAGCCAGGCAGGCGGCGATGTCGCCGTTCTCGAATGGTCGGACTTCCACGTCTTCCCGGGCGGCGATCCGGTTCAGGTTGTGGCGCAAGTCGCGGGTCTTTTTCCCGGACAGCGCACGATAGATCTTCGGGTCGTAGATGTACTCCTTGTTCATGGGATAGACGCGCAATTGTTCCCACAGTCCGCCCAGCAGGCCGATATCCTCGGCGTCGACCCAGTAGATCGTCACCCGGTTGCCGTTGTTGAACGTCCTGACGCGTTCCAGGCAGTGGCGAAGAACGTTCTCGTTCATCGGCATGGGCAGGAAATACAGGGAAAGGCTGGGCTTTTCACTCTTGTGATCGAGCCGGAAAACGCAGACCGAGCCGTCGATTTCCTCGATCAGCAAATCTT
This sequence comes from uncultured Rhodocyclaceae bacterium, assembly GCA_964632965.1. GTDB lineage: Bacteria > Pseudomonadota > Gammaproteobacteria > Burkholderiales > Rhodocyclaceae > Nitricoxidireducens. The sequence goes on along the minus strand of CAZWFC010000002.1, from coordinate 17,929 downwards.
CCGTGCCATTCATGCAGTAATAGAAGTACAGGAACGGGAAGAACTGCTGCCAGCAGATGCGCGTGGTTTGGTCCAGCCCTCGCTTGTATGTCTGAATGTCTTCGAGAGCGACGCGCCGCAATCCCTCCAGGGCGCCGGTGAGTTCGTAGTCCATGGCTGCGGTCCTCGTCCTGTGTGGCGGGAGCTCGGTGCCTAAAGCAGGGCCAGCAATTCTGCCGGGGTGCCGATGATGGCGTCCGCCCCCCATTCTTCTATCGGCGCGCCGTCGCCGAGATAGCCGTAGGCGACGGCGACCGTGCCCATGCCCGCAGCCTTGCCGGCGAGCACGTCGCGCAGGTCGTCGCCGACGTAGAGGGTTTCCGCCGGACGGGCGCCGACAAGCTGGCAGGCCAGCAGCATCGGGCCGGCGTCGGGCTTGGCGCGCGGACTGCTGTCGCCGCTGACGAGGCAGGCGGCGCGCTCGCGCAGCCCGAGGGCATCGACCACGGACAGCGTGAAGCGCTGCGCCTTGTTGGTGACGATGCCCCACGGGATGGTGCGTTCGTCGAGTTCATCCAGCAGGGCCGCGATGCCTTCGAACAGGATGGTGTCGACGCAGATCGCCGCCTGGTAATGGGCGAGGAAGCGCCGCTGGAATTCGGCATAGGCGGCGTCGGCCGGCGTCAGGCCGAAGCCGGTGCGCAGCAGCGCCCGTGCGCCGCCGGAGACATGAGGGCGCAGCGCTTCATAGGACAGCGGAGCACGGTCTTCTTCGTTCAGCAGGCGGTTCAGGGCACCGCCGAGGTCGCGCGCCGTGTCGGCGAGCGTGCCGTCGAGATCGAAGAGGACCGCCGTGGTCATGCGTTGCGGGTGGTCCGCATCAGGTAGTTGACGCTGGTGTCGCGGCCCAGGGAATAGGTGCGGGTGAGCGGGTTGTAGCTCATGCCGATGATTTCGTCGACACCGAGTCCGGCGTCGCGGCTGAAGCGCGCCAGTTCGGCCGGCTTGAGGAAGCGCGCGTAGTCGTGCGTGCCGCGCGGCAGCAGGTTGAGCACGTATTCGGCGCCGATCACCGCCAGCAGATAGGCCTTCGCATTGCGGTTCAGGGTGGAAAAGAACACGCTGCCGCCGGGTTTGACGAGGTTGGCGCAGGCGCGCACCGTGCTCGCTGGATCCGGCACGTGTTCGAGCATTTCCATGCAGGTGACGACGTCGTAGCGGCCGGGTTGTTCTGCGGCGAGGTCTTCTGCCGCTATCTGCCGGTACTCGACTTCGCGCCCGCTCTCCAGCAGGTGGAGCCGCGCGACGCCGAGGGGTTTCTCGGACAGGTCGATGCCGGTCACCCTGGCGCCCAGCGCCGCCATGCCTTCTGTGAGAAGCCCGCCGCCGCAGCCGACATCGAGCACCTGCTTGCCGGCGAGGTTCGTCGCGCGGTCTATCCAGCCCAGCCGCAAGGGGTTGATATCGTGCAGCGGCTTGAATTCGGAGCCCGGATCCCACCAGCGGTGGGCCAGGTCGCCGAACTTGGCAAGTTCCTGCGGGTCGGCATTGACGGCCATCATTAACTCCAATAGGTCAAAAAAAAGCCCTGCGTCGCAGGGCTTTTCTGGCGATGCGGCAGCGCTTACTGCTTGGTGCCGATCACTTCGATTTCGACGCGGCGATCGGGCTGCAGGCAGGCGATGACCTTCTTGCTCTTCGGGCCCTTGCACTCGCCGGGCTTGGTGATCGGCTGCTTCTTGCCCTTGCCTTCGGCGTAGATGCGGTTCGGCTCCATGCCTTTGCTCACTAGGTAGGCCTTGACGGCTTCGGCGCGCTTCTCGGAGAGCTTCTGGTTGTACTTGTCGGTACCGAAGCGGTCGGCGTGGCCGACGGCGATGATCACTTCGAGCTTGATGCTCTTGACCTTGGCGACCAGTTCGTCGAGCTTGGTCTTGCCTTCGGCGCGCAGCGTGGCCTTGTCGAAGTCGAACAGGGCGTCGGCGGCGAGGGTGATCTTCTCGGCGGCGGGCTTCGGGGTGGCGGCCTTCGGGGTGGAATCGACCTTCGCCGGTTCGCTCTTCTTCGCGAGTTCCGGATCGCACTCGGCGACTGCCATGGCCGGTGTCCAGTAGCCGGTGCGCCAGCAGAGGTTGGCACCGCTCTTGACGACGTTGTCGCGCGAATCGATCACGTAGCCGACTTCCTTGCTGCGGTCGATGCCGGGGGTCTGTGCCATTGCGGTAGCGCTGATGCCCAGCAGAACGGCAACCAGCAAGGATTTTTGTGTGGCGAGTTTGGTCATGGTTCCCTCGTTGGATTAAGTTGTTGGCGACTGGGCTCGGTTAGATGCATGCGCAGCCTTACGAACACATCTCATTATGGCATAACTGCGTGACATCAGGCAATGTGCATGACTGAAAATCGCGGGGTTTTCGTCGCATATTCGCAACATTGCCTCAAAATTAAGCTCCGGCGGCATGCCATTGGCCTGAATGGCCGGTGCGATCCGGCCCGATTTCGGCGTACGGGGTCTGTGCCGGCAATAGGGCAATGGAAACAGGGGGCTAGTGACGCGGCGACGCGCGCGAGACCGGGTGGGGCGGCCGCATGCGGCATGCTAAAATCGTTTTTTTGTATTTCCCTTCCGGGATCGTCCAATCCGACATGACGCCTTTCGCCAAAGAAACCCTGCCCGTCAGCCTCGAAGAGGAGATGCGCCACTCCTATCTCGATTACGCCATGAGCGTGATCGTCGGCCGCGCCCTGCCGGATGCGCGCGACGGCCTGAAGCCTGTGCATCGTCGCGTGCTGTTTGCCATGCACGAACTGAACAACGACTGGAACAAGGCTTACAAGAAGTCGGCCCGCATCGTCGGCGACGTCATCGGTAAGTACCATCCGCACGGCGACACCGCCGTCTATGACACCATCGTGCGCATGGCGCAGGATTTCTCGCTGCGCTACATGCTGGTCGACGGCCAGGGCAACTTCGGTTCGGTCGACGGCGACAACGCGGCGGCGATGCGCTACACCGAGGTGCGCATGGCGCGCATCGGCCACGAGCTGCTGGCCGACATCGACAAGGAAACCGTCGATTTCGGACCGAACTACGACGGCTCCGAAAACGAGCCGCTGATCCTGCCGGCGCGGATTCCCAACCTGCTGATCAACGGCAGTTCGGGCATCGCCGTCGGCATGGCGACCAATATTCCGCCGCACAACCTCAACGAGGTGGTGGACGCCTGCATGGCCGTGCTCGACAACCCGGCCATCGATATCGAGGACCTGATCAAGATCGTGCCGGCGCCGGACTTTCCGACGGCCGGCCTGATCTACGGCGTTTCCGGCGTGCGCGACGGCTATCTGACCGGCCGCGGCCGCGTCGTGATGCGTGCGCGCACCCATTTCGAGGACGTCGAAAAAGGCAATCGCCAGGCCATCGTCGTCGACGAGCTGCCCTACCAGGTCAACAAAAAAACGCTCCAGGAAAAAATCGCCGAGCTGGTTCACGAGAAGAAGATCGAAGGCATTGCGCATATCCAGGACGAGTCGGACAAGTCCGGCATGCGGCTGGTGATCGAGCTCAAGCGCGGCGAAGTCCCCGAGGTGGTGCTTAATAATCTCTACAAGCACACCCAGTTGCAGGATTCGTTCGGCATGAACATGGTGGCGCTGGTCGATGGCCGCCCGCAGCTGCTGAACCTCAAGCAGATGCTCGACTGCTTCCTGTCGCACCGGCGCGAAGTCATCACGCGGCGCACCGTGTTCGAACTGCGCAAGGCGCGCGAACGCGGCCACATCCTCGAAGGTTTGGCCGTCGCGCTGTCCAACGTCGACGAGATCATCGCCCTCATCAAGGCGGCGCCGACGCCGGCCGACGCCAAGCGCGAGCTGATGGCGCGCACCTGGCGCTCGACCCTGGTCGAAGAAATGCTGGCCCGTTCCGCCGCCGAAGCCTCGCGCCCCGAGGGGCTGGCGCCGGAATTCGGCATGTCGCGGCGCGGCTACCTGCTCTCCGACGTGCAGGCCCAGGCCATCCTCGAACTGCGTTTGCAGCGCCTGACCGGCCTGGAGCAGGACAAGATCGTCGCCGAGTACAAGGAGGTGATGGACCAGATCGCCGATCTGCTCGACATCCTGGCGCGTCCCGACCGCATCACCCAGATCATCGGCGACGAACTGACGGCCATCAAGCTGCAGTTCGGCGACAAGCGCCGTTCCGAGATCATCCTGCAAACGGCCGACATCAATCTCGAAGACCTGATCGCGCGCGAAGACATGGTCGTCACCCTGTCGCACACCGGCTACGTCAAGCGCCAGCGCCTCGACGACTACCGCACGCAGAAGCGCGGCGGCCGTGGCAAGCAGGCGGCCGCGATCAAGGAAGACGATTTCGTCGACCGCCTGTTCATCGCCAACACCCACGATTACATCCTCTGCTTCTCCAACCGCGGCCGCGTCTATTGGCTCAAGGTGTATGAGGTGCCCGAGGGAACGCGCACTTCGCGCGGCAAGCCCATCGTCAACCTCTTCCCGCTCGAAGAGGGCGAGAAGATCACCGCCGCGCTGCCGGTCAAGGAATTCGACGAGGCGCACTACATCTTCATGGCCACGGCCATGGGCACGGTCAAGAAGACGCCGCTGTCCGACTTCTCCAATCCGCGCAAGGCCGGCATCATCGCCGTGGCGCTGGACGAAGGCGACTTCCTGATCGGTGTCGCCATCACCGACGGCAGCTTCGACGTCATGCTGTTCTCCGATTCCGGCAAGGCGGTGCGCTTCGCCGAGGACGACGTGCGCGGCATGGGCCGCGCGGCGCGCGGCGTGCGCGGCATGATGCTGGAGGACGGCCAGGCCGTGATCTGCATGCTCGTCGCCGAGGACGAGGCAATGAACGTGCTGGCGGCGACCGAGAACGGCTTCGGCAAGCGCACGCCGATCGCCGAGTACACCAAGCACGGCCGCGGCACCAAGGGCATGATCGCCATCAGCACGTCCGAGCGCAACGGCAAGGTGGTCGGCGCCGTGCTGGTGCAGCCGGAAGACGAAGTGATGCTGATTTCCACCGGCGGCGTCATGATCCGCACCAAGGTCATGCATGTGCGCGAGACCAGCCGGTCGGCGCAGGGCGTGACGCTGATCAATCTCGACGACGGCACCAAGCTCGCCGGCATCGAAAAAGTTATCGAAACCGAAGAAGAGGAGTGAGAACCATGGCACGAGTGTTCAATTTCAGCGCCGGTCCCGCCGCGCTGCCGGAAGAAGTCCTCAAGCAGGCCGCCGACGAGATGCTCGACTGGCACGGTTCCGGACAGTCGGTGATGGAAATGAGCCATCGCGGCAAGGAATTCATGTCCATCGCCGCCGCTGCCGAGGCCGACCTGCGCGAACTGATGGGCATTCCCGCCAACTACAAGGTTCTTTTCCTGCAGGGCGGCGCCTCGCTCCAGTTCGAGATGATCCCGATCAACCTGCTCGCCGGCAAGGCCGGCGCCGACTACGTGCATACCGGCGAATGGGCGAAGAAGGCCATCAAGGCCGCCAAGACCTTCTGCAACGTCAACGTCGTCGCCAGCGCCGAGGACAAGGGCTTCACCTACGCGCCGGCACAGGCGACGTGGAAGCTCAACAAGGACGCTGCCTACGTCCACTACACCGCCAACGAAACCATCGGCGGCGTCGAGTTCAACTGGATTCCCGATACGGGCGACGTGCCGCTGGTCTGCGACATGTCCTCCAACATCCTCTCGCGCGTCATCGACGTCAGCAAGTTCGGCCTGATCTACGGCGGTGCGCAGAAGAACATCGGCCCGGCCGGCCTGACCATCGTCATCGTCCGCGACGACCTGGTCGGCAAGGCGCAGCCGACCCCGCCCGCCATGCTCGACTACAAGACCCACGTCGATGCGGAGTCGATGTACAACACGCCGCCGACCTACGCCATCTACATCGCCGGCCTGGTCTTCCAGTGGCTCAAGAAGAACGGCGGCGTCGCCGCAATGGAACAGCGGAACGTCGAGAAGGCCAACCTGCTCTACAGCTACCTGGAAACCACCGACTTCTACCGCAATCCGGTGAACCCGGCCGACCGTTCGCGCATGAACGTGCCCTTCACGCTCAAGGACGCCGCGCTCGACGAGGAATTCCTCAAGGGCGCCAAGGCCCGCGGCATGACCCAGCTCAAGGGTCATCGCTCGGTCGGCGGCATGCGCGCCTCGATCTACAACGCCATGCCGGTCGAAGGCGTCAAGGCGCTGGTCGAGTACATGAAGGAGTTCGCGGCGAGCAAGGCCTGAGGATCGCACGGCGGGGCCGGCCGCGGCCGGCCCCTCACGATGACGGGCGCACGCCCGTCCGATGAATGTTCCGAATTGCGGGGGGAATCATGTCCGACCAGTTCCAGGCTCAGTTTCAAGTATTGATCCTCAACAACGTCTCCCAGAACGGCTTGAAGCGTCTGCCGCCCGAACGCTTCGTCTGCGCCAAGGAAGTTGCCAAGCCCGATGCCGTGCTGCTGCGCTCGGCCGACATGCACGCCATGGACATTCCGGCGAGCGTGCTGGCCATTGGCCGCGCCGGTTCCGGCACCAACAACATCCCGGTCAAGGCGATGTCGGCGCGCGGCGTGCCGGTGTTCAATGCGCCCGGCGCCAACGCCAACGCCGTCAAGGAACTGGTCATCGCCGGCATGTTGCTGGCGGCGCGCAACATCGGCGGCGCCATGAAGTTTGTTTCGGCGCTGGATCCGCAAGACGCCGAAATGGAGAAGAAGGTCGAGGGCGGCAAGAAGACCTATGCCGGCTACGAGTTGGCCGGCCATACGCTGGGCGTCGTCGGCCTCGGCAAGATCGGCTGCCTGGTGGCCGATGCCGCCATCAAGCTCGGCATGAACGTCGTCGGCTTCGATCCCGAAATCACCGTCGATGCTGCCTGGAGCCTGCCGTCGCAGGTGAAGCGGGCCAACTCGCTGGTCGAGGTGCTGAAGAGCTGCCATTTCGTCACCGTGCATGTGCCGCTGGTCGATGCCACGCGCAAGATGATCAATGCCGAGACGGTCGAGCACATGAAGCACGGCGCCGTGCTGCTCAACTTCGCCCGCGAGGGCGTGGTCGACGAGGCCGTGGTGCTGGGCGCGCTGGAAGCCAAGCGATTGGCGACCTATGTCTGCGACTTCCCCAGCGCCCATGTGAATGCCCATCCGCAGGTCATCGCCCTGCCGCATCTGGGGGCGTCGACGCGCGAGGCGGAGGAGAACTGCGCGATCATGGTGGCCGACCAGGTGCGCGACTACCTGCTCGACGGCAACGTCGTCAATGCCGTTAACTTCCCCACGGTGGTGATGCCGCGCGAGTCGAACTTCCGCCTCGCCATCGCCAACGCCAACGTGCCCAACATGGTCGGGCAGATTTCGACCGCGCTGGCCGAGGCCAAGCTCAACATCCACAACATGATGAACAAATCGAAAGGCGATGTCGCCTACACGCTCGTCGATGTCGACAGCAAGGTGCCGAAGAAGGTGATCGACGCCATTGCCAGGATCGACGGCGTTCTTGCCGTACGCTACTTACCCCAGGAAGGCTGATGGCCGACGAACAACAGGAACTCGGTCAGCTGCGCGACGGCATCGACCACATCGACAGCGAAGTGCTGCGCCTGCTTTCCGAGCGGGCGCAGCTCGCCCACCGCATCGGCGAGATTAAGCACGGCAACATCTACCGTCCCGAGCGCGAGGCGCAGGTGCTGCGGCGCATCGCCGAGGCCAATCCGGGACCCTTGCCTGAAGGGGCGGTACGCACCGTCTTCCGCGAGATCATGTCGGCCTGCCTGGCGCTGGAGCAGCCGCTGAAGATCGCCTATTTCGGGCCGGCGGGAACCTTCACCGAGAGCGCGGCGAAGAAGCATTTCGGCTCCGCGCCGTCCTTCACGCCCTGGCTGACCATCGACGACGTCTTTCGCGCCGTCGAGTCCGGCAATGCCGATTACGGCGTGGTGCCGGTCGAGAATTCGACGGAAGGCGCGGTCGGCCGTACGCTCGACCTGCTGCTGAATTCCCCGCTGATGATCTGCGGCGAAGTGATGCTGCGCATCCACCAGAACCTGCTGTCCAAGGCCGAATCGACCGCGGGCGTAAAACAGATTTATTCGCATGCCCAGTCGCTGGCGCAGTGCCACGAGTGGCTGAACCGCAATCTGCCGAACGTGCCGCGCGTGCCGGTGGCCAGCAACGCGGAGGCCGCCCGGCTCGCCGCCGAGGACCCCGCATCCTGCGCCATCGCCGGGGAGGCGGCGGCGCGGCTCTATGAGCTCAACATGCTGGCGTCCAGCATCGAGGACGACCCGAACAACACCACCCGCTTCCTCGTTCTGGCGGGCCACGACGCCGGTCCGTCGGGCATCGACAAGACTTCCTTCGTCTGCTCGGCGCAGAACAAGCCCGGCGCGGTGCATGACCTGCTGACGCCGCTGGCCGACCACGGCGTATCGATGAGCAAGTTCGAATCGCGTCCGGCGCGCGGACTCAAGGGCAGCGCCTGGGAATACGTGTTCTTCGTCGACGTCGAAGGTCACCGCCACAGCGCCACCGTGTCCGCCGCGCTCGCCGACCTGCGCAGCCGCGTCGGTTTCCTCAAGGAACTCGGTTCCTATCCCCGCGCCACCACTTAATAAGGGTTTCGCATGAGCATTGCAGCACAGGCGCCGGCCTACATCCGCGCCATATCGCCCTACATTCCGGGCAAGCCGATCACCGAACTCGCCCGCGAGATGGGCATCCCGGTGGCGAGCATCGTCAAGCTGGCTTCCAACGAGAACCCGCTCGGCATGAGTCCCAAGGCGCGCGCCGCCGTCGAGCGGGCCATCGCCGGCATCGAGCGCTATCCCGACAACTTCGACCTGACGCGCGCGCTGGCGACGAATTTCGGCGTCGGCACCGAGCAGATCGTACTCGGCAACGGCTCGAACGACGTCCTCGATCTCGCCGCGCGCGTCTTCCTGGCGCCGGGTCGTTCCGCCGTATTCTCCCAGCACGCCTTCGCCGTCTATCCGCTGGCGACGATGAGCGCCGGTGCCGAATGCATCGTCGTCCCGGCCAGGCATTACGGCCACGACCTGGCCGCCATGCGCGCCGCCATCCGGCCCGACACGCGCGTCGTCTGGATCGCCAATCCGAACAACCCGACCGGCAACTTCGTGCCGCATGCCGAGGTGCGCGCCTTCCTGCAGACCGTGCCGGCCGACGTTGTCGTCGTGCTCGACGAGGCCTACAACGAATACCTCGCGCCGGCCGACCGCGGCGACACCTTGGCCTGGGTGAAGGAATTTCCCAACCTCGTCGTCACGCGTACCTTCTCCAAGGTCTATGGCCTCGCCGGCCTGCGCGTCGGTTACGCGGTGGCTGCGCCGGAAGTGGCCGACCTGATGAACCGCGTGCGCCAGCCCTTCAACGTGAACAACCTGGCGCTGGCGGCGGCCGTGGCCGCGCTCGACGACCATGTCTTCATCGCCGACAGCTACGAATTGAATCGCCACGGCATGGAGCAGATCGTCGCCGGCCTGAAGCGGCTGGGCCTCGAACATATTCCTTCGCACGGCAACTTCGTCACCTTCGCGGTGGGCGACGGCGCCGCGGTCAACCGGAAGCTGCTGCAACAGGGCGTCATCGTGCGTCCCATCGGCGGCTACGGGCTGCCCAATCATTTGCGCGTCACCATCGGCCTCGAAACCGAGAATGCGCGCTTCCTCGAAGTCCTGGAGAGCGCGCTCTGATGGCCTTGCTGGGCAAAGTCGTCGTCTGCGGCGTCGGACTCATCGGCGGTTCCTTTGCGCTCGCGCTCAAGAAAGCCGGTGTTGTCGGCGAAGTTGTCGGCCTCGGCCGCAGCCGCGCGCCGCTGGAAGAAGCGCAGCGTCTGGGCGTCATCGACCGCATCGCCGCCGACTGGGCCGACGCGGCGCAGGACGCCGACCTGATTCTGCTGGCGATGCCGGTCGGGCAGATGCCGCCGGTGATGGCGGCGCTGGCGCCGCACCTGCGGGCCGGCACGCTGGTCACCGACGGCGGCAGTACCAAGTCCGACGTCGTCGTCGCGGCGCGCGCCGCCTTCGGCGACAAGATTGGCCAGTTCGTGCCCGGCCATCCGATCGCCGGCGCCGAGAAGAGCGGCGTGGCGGCGGCGCAAGCCGGGCTGTACCGCGGCAAGCGCGTCGTGTTGACCCCGCTGTCCGAGAACGACGCGGCAGCGGTCGCCCGCGTCCGCGCCGCCTGGGAAGCCTGCGGCGCCCATGTTTCCGAACTGGCGCCGGCAGAACACGACCGTGTCTTCGCCGCCGTCAGCCATCTGCCGCATCTGCTGGCCTATGCGCTGGTGCACGACCTCGCCGGCCGCGACAACTCCGATCAATTGTTCGGCTTCGCCGCCGGTGGGTTCCGCGATTTCACGCGCATCGCCAGCAGCCATCCGGAAATGTGGCGTGACATCAGCCTCGCCAACCGCACTGCGCTGCTCGCCGAACTCGACGCCTACATCGCCGAGTTGCTGCGCACGCGCGTGCTGCTCGCCTCCGCCGATGCCGCCGGGCTTGAAACCATGTTCGCGACGGCCCGTGCGCGCCGCGACGCCTGGCTTGACGGCCTGCGTCCGGTCGCCGAGGAATAGGCTTTCCCGCTATCCGATGAAGGCGCCGAGTGCCGGCGTCAGCCGGGCGAATTCCGTTTCCAGCCCTGCGACGAGTCGAGGCGCGGTTTGCCACCATGGCGTGGTCGGGTCAATGCCTTCCAGCTCGCGCGATAGTTCAATCATCGGCAGGGCGTCGAAAAGGGCGCAAGTGCCTTTCAGGCTGTGGGCGACGCGCTGCATCGGAGCAAAGTCCCGGGCGGCGATGGCGGTGCGGAGCGCCGCGATGTCCTTGGGAAACTGGGCGACGAATGTCGCAGAGATGATTTCCAGCACTTCCTCGTCGGCGGCGGCGAGCGCTTGGGCATAGTCGAAGTTTTCCGCCGCTGCCGACGGAAACGTGTAGCGCGCCAGCATGGCCAGCAGATCGGCTTGACGGATGGGTTTGGCGATATAGTCGTCCATGCCGGCGGCAAGGCAGATGTCGCGGTCGCCTTGCATGGCATTGGCCGTCATGGCGATGATCGTCGTCCGGCGCCCCCGTTCGGTGCGGCGGAATTGGTGGGTGGCTTCGAGACCGTCCATGACGGGCATCTGCACGTCCATGAAGACAAGGTCGAAGCGGTTGCGTGCCAGTTCGTCGAGCGCTTCGCGGCCGTTGGCGGCCAGCGTGACGCGGTGGCCCCATTTTTCCAGCAGGCTGACGGCAAACTGTTGGTTCACCGGGTGGTCCTCGACCAGCAGGACGGCCAGCGGTGCCGGTGCCATCGAGATTGGCGGCGGCGCCTCGGGAGTGGCCGGGGCGGGGAGCTGGACGCCGAGGATGCTCAGCAGGGCATCGAGCAATTCGGCCTGCATCACGGGCTTTGCGATGTAGGCGGCAATCCCCGATTCGCGCCAGCGCCGGCTGTCGTCCTTCGTGCCCGACGACGACAGCATGACCATGACCGGCTGCGGCAGCAGTGCCAGTTCGCTGATGCGGCAGGCGGTGGCGAAGCCGTCCATTTCCGGCATCAGGGCATCGAGCAGGATCAGTTGCACCGGGTCGTCGGAGGCGGCTTGCAGGGTCGCGATGCCTTGTGCTCCCGACTCTGCCAGTGTCACGACCATGCCCCAGTGCGCGAGCGTCTCCGCCAGTATGCTGCGGTTGATCTCGTTGTCGTCGATGACCAGCACCCTGACGCCGGCGAGCTGCGCGCGCGAAAGCGGCTGTACGGGCAGGCTGGCTTCTGCCGGTCCGAAGCAGAGCGTGAAACGGAACGTGCTGCCTTGGCCGACCTGGCTGTTTACCCAGATGCCGCCGCCCATCATTTCGACCAGGCGTGCCGAGATCGTCAGCCCCAGGCCCGTGCCGCCATACTTGCGCGTGGTCGAGCTGTCTTCCTGAGTGAATGCCGAAAAAATCGCGTTCTGCTTTTCCAGCGGAATGCCGATGCCGGTGTCGCTGACGGAGAAGCGCAGTTGGCAAGGGCTGCCGGCCGGATCGGGAAGGTCCACGCGCACGACGATCTCGCCGCGCTCGGTGAACTTGATGGCGTTGCCGACCAGGTTGACCATGATCTGGCGCAGGCGCACGGGATCGCCGACCAGCCATGAGGGGACGTCCGGGGTGATGTGGCAGGCCAGTTCGAGTCCCTTCTGGTGGGCGCGCAAAGCCAGCGTCTTGAGCGTGTCGCCGAGGACCTCGGGCAGGCAGAAGGGCGTCTCGTCGACCGACAACTTGCCGGCCTCGATCTTGGAAAAGTCGAGTATGTCGTTGATGATCGTCAGCAGGGACTCGGTGGACGATTTGACGATGCGCAGATATTCGCGCTGTTCGCCGGTCAGGTCGGTATCGAGGGCGAGTTCGGTCATGCCGAGGATGCCGTTCATCGGCGTGCGGATTTCGTGGCTCATGTTGGCGAGGAACTCGCTCTTGGCGCGATTCGCCGCTTCCGCCGCATCCTTGGCCATGAGTGTCTGGCGCTCCCAGACCTTGCGTTCGGTGATGTCGGATATCGTCGCAACCAGGCCGGATATCGAGCCGTCGGGCCGGGTCAGGGTGGCCTTGTGGTAGATGCCTTCCCGCGCCTGACCGTTCTTGGCGACGATGCCGGCCTCATAGGTCTGCTTCGACTTGCGGGTCACGAGCTCACGGTCCATCGCATCGTGTTGGCCGGCTTCCTCCGCCGACAGCAAGTCGTACACCGTCTTGCCGATGTAGGACGAGCGGTCGGCGCAGAAATATTCCTCGAAGGCACGGTTGACCCGCTGGTAGCGGCACTCGGCGTCCTTGACATAGATCGGCAGGGGCACCACCTCGATCAGTTCCTGCACGAAGTGAAGTTGCTCCTTGAGCTGGATCAGCGCCTGGCGGCGTTCGGTGATGTCGTTCAGCGTGCCGGTGGTGCCGACGAATTGCGCCGCGTCATCGAGTTCCGTGCGGGCGAAAAACTCTATCCAGCACTGACTGCCGTCCTTGCGCAGGTAGCGGATCTCGATGCGGCAGAAGTCTTTTTCGCCTCGCACCAGGGATTGCAGTTGGGCCAGCACGCATTCCTTGTCGTCCGGATGGATCTGATCGACGAAGCAGGTTCCCAGGCTTTCGGTCAGCGGGAATCCGGAAATTTCCGTCCAGGCCGGGTTGAGGAAGGTCCATGTGCCGACGGCATCGGTGCGGAAGATGACTTCCTTCAGGCTGTCGACGACCGTGCGGTACTGCTTTTCGCGCGCCGCCAGTTCGTCGCGGATGCGGTGGAGTTGGGTTATGTCGGTACGGATGCCTGCGTACTGATAGGGGCGGCCGTGTTCGTCGAGGAAGGGAACGATGGTCGCCGATACCCAGTACGGGGTTCCGTCCTTGGCGCGATTGAGGATTTCGCCTTTCCACACCCGGCCAGCGGCGATGGTTTGCCACATGGACAGGAAGAATTCCCGCGGATGGTGGCCTGAGTTGACGACGCGATGGTTCTGGCCCAGCAGTTCCGCTCGGGCGTAGCCGCTGATTTCGCAAAACTTGTCATTGGCATAGATGATGGTGCCCTGCAGGTCGGTGAGGCTGACGATGGCATGCTGGTCGAGCGCGAACTTCTGGTTTTCCAGCGCCTGCTGCGCGGCGAGGACGGCGCGCTGGCTATCCTGACGATATTGCACCAGGTTGGCGATCAGTTCGATCAGGTGATCGAGGTTGTCGTCGTCATCGGCGGCGCCGTCGAGGCCTACTTCCCGCTGCAGCGACCTGGCGGTTTCGCGTAGCGAGCGGATGGCTTGCTCGCGCCGGGCAAGTTCGATTTGCAGCTTGTGGTTGGCTTCGAACAGTTCATCCGAGCTGATTTCCAGGCTGCGGGTGCGCAAGTCCAGATCGCGGTCGAATTGCTCGAAAGTGGTTTCCACTCGGGAAAACAGGCTGCCCAGCCCGGCCAGTCCATGCGCCATGCCGGGGGGCGTGCCCGGTTGTGCCGCCAGCGCGCCGGCAGCAGCAAGGAATTCGGCGAGCTGCACCTCGTTTCCGATGCCCAGAGTGCGCTGGAGTTGACGGGCGAAAGTCTTGTGCATGGTCGGGATTCTCGGTCGTCTGCCTGCGAGCTGATGATCAGGTCCGATTGAATGGTGCCTGGCGCCGGCGACCTAGTGGTTGTCGCCGCCATAGCGTTCGCGGATGGCCAGCACGTCGTCCCAGGCGTCGAGGAATGCCGTGACGCAGGCGGGATCGAAATGCAGGCCGGACTGGTCGCGCAGGAAAGACGCGGCCAAGTCGACGTCCCACGCCTGCTTGTACGGCCGCACCGAGGTCAAGGCGTCGAAGACGTCCGCCAGGGCGACGATGCGGCCATGCAGCGGAATGTCCGTGCCGCTGCTGCCGGACGGGTAGCCGCGGCCGTCGAAGCGTTCGTGATGGCTGAGTGCGATCGTCGCGGCCGCTTGCAGGACAGGCGAAAGGCTGTCGGCGAGAATGTCGTGGCCCATGGTGGCGTGGCGCTTCATGGTGTCGAACTCGTCATCGCTCAGCTTTCCCGGTTTGAGAAGGATGTGGTCGGGCGTGCCGACCTTCCCGATGTCATGCATGGGCGCGGCTTCGAAAATCAGTTGCTGCTCGGCATCGGCGAGCCCGAGCCGGGCTGCGATCAGGCGCGAGTAGTGGGCCATGCGCGTGATGTGGGCGCCGGTTTCGGGATCGCGGTATTCGGCGGCACGGGACAGGCGGAAGATGGTTTCGCGTTCGCGTGCGGCGATGGTCGCCGTTGCCGCGGCGACTTCGCGCGCCAGCAGGGCCGCACGGTCGGCCAGCAGATTCTGGCTGCGGCGCAGGGTTGCCATGTTGCGGATGCGGGCGATGAATTCGTTTTTGTCGACCGGCTTGGTCAGGAAGTCGGTGGCACCGGCCTGGAGAGCGCCATAGCGCACCTCCTTGTCATCGTTGGCGGTGACCATCACGGCCGGTATGTCGGCGAATCCCGCCATGCCGCGCAGGCGGCTGATGAATTCGATGCCGTCAGGTGCCGGCATCATGTAATCGACGATCACCAGGTCGGCGCCGTGGCTCGCGCACCAGGCCAGCGCCTGTTCCGAGACATTGAAGCAGGCCGCCTCCAGGCCCTCGATGCGGGCGAGCAGATGCTTGAAAAGGATGAGGTTGACTTCGGAATCGTCGACGATGACTACGGAGAGCTTCACGACGGCAGGTTCCCCGTTACCACGGCGCGCAAGGAAAACTGCCTTGCCTTCTCCGGCACCGGCAGGCACGCCGCCGGCGGATTCGCCGTGGAGCCGGGCTTCAATGATAAAGTTCGCGTCATGGCAAGCGTTCGGGTCTGGGAAGGCTTGCCCTATTCTAATCGCACCTTTATTCGCTGGGGAGCCGATTGCGGGATGCCACCAGACGAATATCCCGCCGTTGGCCCAATGTTGGGAATCACACGTAAATGGATCATCTAGATTTGCCCGCCCTGACGCGGGCCGGCGGCGTCGTCCGCCTGCCCGGTTCCAAGAGCATTTCCAATCGCATGTTGCTGCTCGCGGCGCTGGCGGAAGGCACGACCGAAATCCGCGACCTGCTCGACTCCGACGACACGCGCGTGATGCTCGAAGCCCTGTGCAAGCTCGGCGTCGGCGTCGAGTCGCTCGGTGGCAATGCGTGGCGCATTGCCGGCGGCGGCGGGCCGTTCCCGGTCAAGACGGGCGAACTGTTCCTCGGCAATGCCGGTACGGCCGTGCGCTCGCTGACCGCCGCGCTGGCGATGTCGGACGGGCATTACACGGTGTCCGGCGTGGCGCGCATGCACGAACGGCCGATCGGCGACCTCGTCGACGGCTTGCGCCAGATCGGCGCCGACGTGCGCTATCTCGCCAACTCCGGCTTTCCGCCGCTGGACATCCGGCCGGCGGCCATCGAACTCGGTGCGCCGATACGCGTGCGCGGCGACGTGTCTTCGCAATTCCTCACCGGGCTGCTGCTGGCCTTGCCGCTCACGGGCAAGGCCGCGGTGATCGAGGTAACGACGGAACTGATCTCCAAGCCCTACATCGAGATCACCCTGAACCTGATGGCGCGCTTCGGCGTCGCCGTGGAGCGCGAAGGCTGGCAGCGCTTCACGCTGGCCGCCGGCCAGCGCTATCGCAGCCCCGGCGTGGTCCATGTCGAGGGCGATGCCTCGTCCGCCTCGTATTTCCTCGCGGCGGGCGCCATCGGCGGCGGCCCGGTGCGCGTCGAGGGCGTCGGGCGCGACAGCATCCAGGGCGATGTGCGCTTCGCCGACGAACTGGAAAAGCTCGGCGCCCGCATCGAGTGGGGCGACAACTTCATCGTTGCCCGCGGCCCGGCGGCCGGCCGGCTCAAGGCCTTCGCCGCCGACTTCAACCATATTCCCGATGCGGCGATGACGCTGGCCGTGGCGGCGCTGTTCGCCGACGGGCCCTGCACCTTGCGCAACATCGGTTCGTGGCGCGTCAAGGAAACCGACCGCATCGCGGCGATGGCGACCGAATTGCGCAAGCTCGGCGCCGATGTGGAGGAGGGCGCCGATTTCCTGCGTGTGACGCCGCCGCCCGTCCTGATTCCGCATGCCGCCATCGACACCTACGACGACCATCGCATGGCGATGTGTTTTTCGCTGGCGACGCTGGCTGGCGTGCCGGTGCGCATCAACGATCCGCAGTGCGTGAACAAGACTTTTCCGGAGTATTTCATGGCTTTCGAACAGATCACGGCACCGGTCATCGCCATCGACGGCCCCTCGGCGTCGGGCAAGGGCACGGTCGCGGCGCGCGTCGCGGCGGCGCTGGGTTTCCATTATCTCGACAGCGGCGCGCTGTATCGCCTGACGGCGCTGGCGGCCTTGCGCGCCGGCCTGGCGCTCGACGACGAGGCGGGCGTCGCCGCCGTTGCGGCCAGCCTGCCGGCCGAGTTCCTGGGCGACCGCATCGAGTTGTCGGGCGACGACGTGACCGACGCCATCCGCACCGAGGAAATCTCCGTCGGTGCCTCGAAAGTCGCGGCGCTGCCGGCGGTGCGCGCGGCCCTGCTGGCGCGCCAGCGCGCCTACCGGCGCCTGCCGGGCCTGGTCGCGGACGGCCGCGATATGGCTTCGGTGGTATTTCCCGAGGCGCCGGTCAAGGTGTTTCTGACCGCCAGCGCCGAGGCACGCGCCGAACGCCGCTATAAACAGTTGATGGAAAAGGGAATGGCTGCTAACATGCTTCCCCTTTTGCAGGACATTGTAAGAGAAATGAGAGAGCGCGATGCCCGCGACGCCGCGAGAAGCGTCGCCCCTCTCAAGCAGTGCGCCGATGCGGCGTTGGTGGATACGACACCGATGGGCATCGACGAAGCGGTAGCCGCCGTGATGGATATCGTCCGCACGGAGTTGCCGCAACAGGTGTCGTAACGGCCGCCTGGCCGTCACGGCAGAGTTCAACCAACCCGCCGTCTTGGCGGTTATTTACTGGAAATATTTATGTCAGCTACCGCTGCTGTTGCCGAAGAAAATCCCATGGAAAGCTTTGCCGCCCTCTTCGAGGAAAGCCTGACTCGTCAGGAAATGCGCGCAGGCGAGGTGATTACGGCCGAAGTGGTCCGCATCGACCAGAACTACGTGGTCGTCAATGCGGGTCTGAAATCCGAATCGTTCATCCCGGCCGAAGAGTTCAAGAACGACCGCGGTGAAGTCGAAGTCCAGCCGGGCGAATTCGTCCTGGTGGCCATCGAGATGCTCGAAGACGGCTATGGCGAAACGCGCCTCTCGCGCGACAAGGCCAAGCGCATCGCCGCCTGGAACGACCTCGACAAGGCGCTGACCGACGGCGCGCTGGTCAAGGGCATGATCACCGGCAAGGTCAAGGGCGGTCTCACCGTCATGGCCAACGGCATCCGCGCCTTCCTG
>CAZWFC010000001.1:0-67061 GCA_964632965.1 uncultured Rhodocyclaceae bacterium | reverse complement strand
CGTTGAACAGGAAGTTCATCACGTCGCCGTCCTTGACGACGTATTCCTTGCCTTCCGCGCGCATCTTGCCGGCTTCCTTGGCGCCGGCCTCGCCCTTGCAGGCGATGAAATCGTCGTAGGCGATGGTCTGGGCGCGAATGAAACCCTTCTCGAAATCCGTGTGGATGACGCCGGCCGCCTGCGGCGCGGTATCGCCGACATGGATGGTCCAGGCGCGCACTTCCTTGACGCCGGCGGTGAAATAGGTCTGCAGCCCGAGCAGCTTGTAGGCGGCGCGGATCAGGCGGTTGAGGCCCGGCTCCTGCAGGCCGAGGTCTTCGAGGAAGACCTGTTTCTCGTCGTCGGCAAGATCGGCGATCTCGGCCTCGATGGCGGCGCAGACGGCCACCACTTCGGCGCCCTCGGCCTGGGCGTGCGCGCGCACCGCGTCCAGGTGCGGATTATTTTCGAAGCCGCCTTCCTTGACGTTGGCGACGTAGAGCACCGGCTTGGCGGTGATGAAGCAGAAGGGCTTGAGGGTGGCGCGCTCCTCCTTCGAGAAGTCGATGGCGCGCACCGGCTTGGCCTGGTTCAGTTGCGCCAGGCACTTTTCCAGCACGGCGACGACGATCTTGGCCTCCTTGTCGCCTCCCGACTTGGCCTGCTTGGAGTAGCGCACTAGCGCCTTTTCCGCGGCGGCCATGTCGGCCAGCGCGAGTTCGGTGTCGATGACCTCGATGTCGGACAGCGGATCGACCTTGCCGGCCACATGGATGACGTTGTCGTCGGCGAAGCAGCGCACGACATGGACGACGGCATCGGTTTCGCGGATATTGGCGAGGAACTGGTTGCCGAGGCCCTCGCCCTTGGAGGCCCCCGCCACCAGCCCGGCGATGTCCACGAACTCGACGATGGCATGCTGCACGCGCTGCGGCTTGACGATGGCGGAAAGGGCTTCCAGGCGCGGATCGGGCACTTCGACGATGCCGACGTTGGGCTCGATGGTGCAGAAGGGATAATTTTCAGCCGCGATGCCCGACTTGGTCAGCGCGTTGAAGAGGGTGGACTTGCCGACGTTGGGCAGGCCGACGATGCCGCATTGGAGACTCATGGTTGTTCTTTCTGCGTGGGTTTCGCATTGATCTTCTGCATCGCCGCGTTGAAATCGGCGCGGGCCAGCAGCGGCCAGGCCAGCAGCGCACGGTCGAGGGTCGCATCGATCTCGGCGGCCTCTTCCTTGCGCGGCGGTTTCAGCACGTAATTCACCACTTCGTTGCGGTCGCCCGGATGGCCGATGCCGATGCGCAGGCGCCAGTAGTCCTGGGTGCCCAGGCGGGCGGTGATGTCCTTCAGGCCGTTGTGGCCGCCCAGGCCGCCGCCGAACTTGAGCCGCGACTGGCCCGGCGGCAGGTCGAGTTCGTCATGCACCACCAGCATTTCGGCCGGCTCGATGCGATGGAAATGTGCCAGCGCCTGCACGGCTTCGCCGGACCGGTTCATGAAGGTCTGCGGCAGCAGCAGCCACACGCCGGCGGCGCGGGCATTGCCCGCCAAGCCCTTGAAGCGCGACTCGCGCGCCAGGCTCACGCCCAGGTCGCGCGCCAGGCGCTCACAAAACCAAAACCCGGCGTTGTGCCGGGTTTCGGAATATTCGGCCCCGGGGTTGCCGAGACCGACGATCAGGCGCAGCGAAGACGGCAAGAAATTACCTCTTGTCGGTCTTCTCGGACTTCTTCTCGACCTTCTTCTCGGCAGCGACGACCGGAGCGGCAACCGGAGCTTCTTCCTCGACGGCAGCGCCGCCGCGCACGAGGATGGTCGCCACGACGGGATCTTCACCCTTGTGCAGCGCGGCTTCGACGCCGGCCGGCAGCTTGATCTGGGAAGCGTGCAGCGAATGGCCGGCAACGAGATCCTTGAGGTCCACTTCGATGAAGCTGGGCAGGTCCTTGGGCAGGCACTTGACGTCCAGGTCGGACATGACGTGCTGCACCATGCCGCCGGAGAGCTTGACGCCGGGGGCGATGTCGGCGTTGATGAAGTGCAGCGGCACCTTCTGGTGGATCTGGTGGGTAGCGTCGATGCGCTGGAAGTCCACGTGCAGGATCAGCTGGCGGAAGGGATGGCGCTGGACGTCGCGCAGCAGGCACATCTGCTTCTGGCCGCCGATGTTCATGGTCAGCACGGACGAGTAGAACGCTTCCTTGCGCAGGTGCTGGAAGATTTCATTGTGGTCGAACTCGACGGATTGCGGCTTGTCCGTGCCGCCGTAGAGGATGCCGGGGACCCGGCCGGCGCGACGCAGACGGCGGCTCGCACCCGTTCCCTGCAGTTCGCGCGC
The DNA here is from genome assembly GCA_964632965.1 of uncultured Rhodocyclaceae bacterium. GTDB lineage: Bacteria > Pseudomonadota > Gammaproteobacteria > Burkholderiales > Rhodocyclaceae > Nitricoxidireducens. Next base: position 64,741 of record CAZWFC010000001.1, on the reverse strand, counting down.
TTGCGCGTTAAATTCTATTTGCATTTTGTTGCTCCAGTAAAAAATCGTCCGCGACCAGACGATTCAGGTTGAGCCGCGAAGGAATCGCGGCAAAAAAATCAGTCCATGAACAGCGAGGACACCGATTCCTCGTTGCTGATGCGCAGCAGGGTCTCCGCCAGCAGGCCGGCGATCGGCACGACGCGGATGCGCTTGCAGGCGCGGGCATCCTCGCGCAGCGGAATGGTGTCGGTGACGACCAGCTCGTCGAGTTCGGATTCGGCGATGCGGGCGACGGCGGAACCCGACAGAACCGGGTGGGTACAGTAGGCCAGCACGCGCTTGGCGCCTTGCTGCTTCAGTGCCTGGGCCGCCTTGCACAGCGTGCCGGCGGTATCGACGATGTCGTCCATGATGACGCAGGTGCGGCCATCGACGTCGCCGATGATGTTCATCACTTCCGAGACGTTGGCCTTCGGGCGACGCTTGTCGATGATGGCGAGGTCGGATTCGAGGCGCTTGGCGATGGCGCGTGCGCGCACCACGCCGCCGACGTCGGGCGACACCACAAGCAGGTCCGGATGGCTCTGCTTCCAGATGTCGCCGAGCAGGATGGGCGCGGCGTAGATGTTGTCGACGGGGATGTCGAAGAAGCCCTGGATCTGGTCGGCGTGAAGGTCGACCGTCAGCAGGCGCTGCACGCCGGCGGCCTGCAGCATGTTGGCGATGACCTTGGCCGTGATCGGCACGCGCGCCGAGCGCGGGCGGCGGTCCTGGCGGGCATAGCCGAAATAGGGGATGGCGGCGGTGATGCGGCCGGCCGAGGCGCGCTTGAGGGCGTCGGCGAGGATCACCACTTCCATCAGGCTGTCGTTGGTGGGCTGGCAGGTCGGCTGCAGGATGAAGCAGTCGTGGCCACGCACATGTTCGAGAATCTCGACGGTGATCTCGCCATCCGAGAAGCGGCCGACCGTGGCCCGACCCAGCTTGATGTTGAGCCGTTTCACGACGTCGGTCGCCAACTTGGGATTGGCGTTGCCGGTGAATACCATCAGGCTGTCGAAGGCCATGGGCGCCCCTGGAAACAAATCGGGCAGGCATCGAAAGCCCGCCCGCTATGGATTTTGGCTGGGGAGGAAGGATTCGAACCTTCGCATGCTGGAATCAAAATCCAGTGCCTTAACCAGCTTGGCGACTCCCCAACTCGGCAGCACTTTTGCAGTACCGTCGAAAGGACGCGGATTTTACGGGCTTTCCGCTGCGGATGTCAATCAGGAATCTTCCAGAGGATGCCGGTCCAGCCCACAGGCGACGAAACCGCGCATGGTCGCCGGCAGGGCAGCCAGCGCCGCACGCGCTTCGTCCGCGGCGGCGAACTCCGCGAAGCAGCAGGCCCCCGAGCCGCTCATGCGGGCCGGTGCGCGCTGCCGCAGCCAACGGAGGTGCTCGGCCACTGCGGGGTAGAGCCGGCAGGCCACGGCTTCAAGGTCGTTGCCGCCGAAACCGGGGCGCCAGTCGCCCGTGCCGATGGCCGGCGTGTCGCGCCGCAAGTCGGCGGCACGGAAAATTTCGGGCGTCGGCACGGCGACATGCGGCATCGTCACCAGATACCAGGCCGGCGGCGGAAAAACGTCGGTAAAGCGCTCCCCCACGCCTTCGGCGAAGGCGCTGCGGCCGTGAATGAAGATCGGCACGTCGGCGCCGAGCCGAAGGCCCAGCGCCTGCAAGTCGGCGGACGACAGGCCGCAGCTCCAGAGCCGGTTCAGGGCGATCAGGGTGGTTGCCGCATCGGAACTGCCGCCGCCGAGTCCGCCGCCCATCGGGATGCGCTTCTCCAGCGCGATGCTCACGCCCTCCCGACCGCCCGCGGCTTCCTGCAGCAGGCGCGCCGCGCGTACCGTGAGATCGGTTTCCGGATCGACGCCGGGCAGGGGATTGGCGGCGACGATGGCGCCGTCCGGGCGCGGCGCGAAGCGCAGCACGTCGCCGAAATCGAGGAAACGGAACACGGTCTGCAACAGGTGATAGCCGTCGTCGCGACGGCCCACCACATGGAGGAACAGATTGATCTTAGCCGGCGCCGGCCAGTCGCGATTCCAGTCCGCTATTCCAGATGCCATTCGTCCACCTTGAGCCGCAGTTCGATGTCGTCGCGCCGGAATTCGATCAGCACCGGCAGGGCACCGGGTGCATCCGACTCACGGTCGAGATAGCGGATATCCCAGCCGGCAACCCGCGCCGCATCGAGCTGGGCGCCGCGCCCGGCGGACGGCACGTCGCCGAGCACCCAGCGCGGCAGGCCGGTCAGCGGCAGTTCGAAGCCGAACAGGCGGGCGGAAAGTCCCTCCCAGTCCGGCGCCTCGAACACCTGCCGGTCGGCGCCCACGAGCCGGGCGCCGCGGGCGCCGCGAGTGAGTTCCGCCACGCCCTGGCCCAGCGGCGTGGTCAGCAGGATTTCGTCGTCATCCGGCGTGTGCCGCCAAGCGATATTGGCATGGTGGCTAGTCTCGCCCTGGCGCGCCGAAATGCGCCCATCGAAGGAAAACGCCGCGATGTCCGCCGGCGCCGGCCGCGGCGCGAAATGGTTTTCCCTGACCGGCAAGGCTTCGCAACCCGCCAGCAGGCCGGCCACGAGACAAAGGAACAGTCCGCGCAAGAACAAGGCTTGTCCCGCCAGGCGACGCATCCGCGACGAACTCGTTGAACCGGGCTTCAGGGTTTGAACCGCTTGATCGTCGCCGCCAGCGCTTCGTTGCCGGGGCTGGCCTGCACCGCATCGCTCCAGGTCTTGAGCGCTTCGTCGCGACGGCCAAGCACCCACAGCACTTCACCGCAGTGCGCGGCGATCTCCGGGTCGGCGCGCAGGGCCAGCGCCTTCTTCAGCACGTCGAGCGCGGCACCGCTGTCGCCCCTGCGGTAGAGCAGCCAGCCCTTGCTGTCGAGAATGAAGGGGTCTTCCGGGGAAATCAGCAGCGCCTTGTCGATCAGTTGCTGCGCTTCGTCGAGGCGCTCGCCACGGTCGGCCAGCGAATAGCCGAGCGCGTTGTAGGCGTGGGCGTGATCGGGCTTGATCTGGATGAGCTGGCGCAAGTATTTTTCGAGCACGGCCGGGCGGCCGATCTTTTCCGCGGCCAGGCCGGCTTCGTAGAGCAGCTCGGGCTGGTCCGGCAGGGCGGCGAGACCCGCTTCGAGCACCTGGAACGCCTCGTCGTTGCGGCGCGCCTCGCGCAGAAGCTGGGCTTCGCCGAGAATCAGCTGCACCCGTTCGCGCGGACTGCCGGCGCGGGCCTCCTGCAGGTGGCGGCGCGCTTCGTCGAGCCGCCCGGTCTGAGCCAATACGCTGGCCAGCCGCACCTGCGCCGCCAGATATTGCTCGCCGGCGCCGACCTGGGAATACCACTGGATCGCATCGTCCCAGCGCTTCTTCTCCTCGGCGATCTGGCCGAGATACAGGCGGGCGCTGCCGGCTTCGCTGTAGCCGAGTTCGACCAGACGCTTGAGATGCACCTCGGCCAGCGCGGTATCGCCCAACTGCAGCGAGAGCACGGCGACCGCATAGATCACATCGGCGTTATCCGGGTTGTCGGCAAGGATATCGGCGAATTCGCGCCGCGCCTCCTCGAAACGCTTTTCGCCGACCAGGGCACGGGCATAGGCCAGACGGGCCTCGCGCGCCTTCGGGTTGTCGGCGACGAAACGCTTCAGGCCGTCGAGCACCTCGGCACGCGGCGACACCTGGGCGCGCAGCAGCGCCGCCTGCTCCCAATCGGGACGCAGTGCCAGGGCACGCTCGACCTCGGCGCGGGACCGAAACAGGTCCTGGGCTTCGACGGCGGCAATGGAACGGGCGAAATGCGCTTCGGCCATACCCAGGTAGGGTGCCGTCACTTCGTCAATGAGTCTCTGCACGGCCGCCTTGTCCGTGCTGCGCGCGAAGACGCGGTTCAGGCGCAGGAGTGCGGGACCGATATCGGGGCCGGCCGCCGCCAGCATCTTGGCGACATGGACCGATAATTCGTCGCCGCGGCCGCTGGCCGCGAGGAGGCTCGCGAGCATTTGCCGCGCGCCTTGCGAATCCGGATCGGCATCGACCCAGATGCGTGCGGCGTCGAGCGCGGCATCGTACTGGCGCGCATAGATGGCAATTTCGGCGGCACGCCTGGCGACACGAGGGTCGCGCGTCGATTTGGCGAGGTCGCGGTAGGCGCCGACCGCCAGCGCCATCTGACCGCGATGGCCCGCCATTTCTGCGACCAGGAACTGGTGCAGCAGTTGCGGCGTGAGATCGATCCTGGGCAGGCGTGCTGCGGCAGCAACGTCATCGGGTGCGACGACAGCATCGTCGGCATGGACAAACCCGCTGCCGAGACTGGCGCAAATCAGGGTGACAAGGAGTCGCAGCTTCATCGGAGAACGGTATGGGCGGGTGTTCCAATACAATGCGGCCATGTTAGCAGTTTCGCAAGCCTCCCGAAACGCCGCGCGCGCAGGGACAGACCGCGATGCCTGAACTGCCCGAGGTCGAAGTCACGCGGCGCGGCATCGAGCCCCGCCTCGCCGGAGAGCGTCTGACCGGCGCCGTGATGCGCGTGCCGGCACTGCGCTACCCGCTGCCGGCGGAACTGGGCCGCCGTCTCGCCGGCGCCGAACTGGTCTCCGTCGCGCGCCGCGGCAAATACCTGCTGCTGGACTTCGGCAGCGGCCACCTGCTGCTGCACCTGGGCATGTCGGGCAGCCTGAGGCTGGTGCCGGCGGAATCGGCGCCGGAAAAGCACGATCACGTCGATCTGGTTTTCGGCGCCACCGCGCTGCGCCTGCGCGACCCGCGCCGCTTCGGCGCATTGCTGTGGATCGAGGGCGATCCCGCAGACCATCCGCTGCTGGCGAGCCTGGGCGTGGAACCGCTGGCGTCGGCATTCACCGCCGCATGGCTGGCGGAACGCCTCTCCGGCCGCAAGACGGCGATCAAGCCGGCGCTGATGGATGCCCATCTGGTCGTCGGCATCGGCAACATCTACGCCTCGGAAAGCCTCTTCCTCGCCGGCATAGACCCGCGCCGCGCGGCCGGCCGCATCGCCGACGAACGGCTGGGCAGACTGGTGCCGGCGATCAGGAAGATACTGCGCGCGGCGATCGCCGCCGGCGGCAGCAGCCTGCGCGACTTCTCGCATTCGGACGGGGAACTCGGCTGTTTCCAGACGCGCCACCGGGTCTACGACCGCGCCGGCCAGCCCTGCACAAATTGCGGCACGCCGATCAAGGCGATCCGCCAGGGACAGCGAAGCACATTCTTCTGCCCGCGCTGCCAGAGGTAGCCGCTTATTTACCGGCAGTCAGCTTGGTGAACTTCGCCATCAACTGATCTTGCGATTCGACATGGGCGGGGTCTTGCGGAATGCAGTCGACCGGGCAGACTTCGCGGCACTGGGGGGTGTCGAAATGGCCGACGCACTCGGTGCACTTGTCGGGGTCGATGACGTAGATCTCGTCGCCTTGCGAAATGGCGCTGTTCGGGCACTCCGGCTCGCACACGTCGCAATTGATGCATTCGTCGGTAATAATCAGGGACATGACTGTTTCCTTATCGATCAGGGGTTGATTTTTCTCGCCAGCCGCGCGGCGACCGCCGGCTCGACAAACTTCGACACATCGCCGCCCAGGGAGGCGATCTCCCGCACCATCGTCGCGGAGATGAACATGTACTGTTCGGACGGCGTGAGGAATACGGTTTCGACATCGGGGTAGAGATTGCGGTTCATGCCGGCCATCTGGAACTCGTACTCGAAATCCGAGGCCGCCCGCAAGCCGCGCAGGATGACGCTGGCCTTGTTCTCGCGCAAAAAGTCCATCAGCAGGCAATCGAAGCCGCGCACCTCGACGTTGGGATAGGCCGCCAACAGTTCCTTGGCGATTTCCACGCGCTCGTCGAGGCTGAAGAACGGCCGCTTCGAGCGGCTCTCGGCAATGCCGACGACGACCCGGGTGAACAGCTTGGCGGCACGACGCACCAAGTCCTCGTGACCGCGGGTCAACGGATCGAAAGTGCCGGGATAGACAGCGGTGCGGGTATTCATTCGCGAGTGCCAGCCATTGATTCGATGGTGCTTTCCAGTAAATGGTAATAAACCTGCCCAGCCTTGCCGTGCTTGACCGTGCGCCAGTCGCCCAAGGCTTCCAGCGCATGTTCGGCTTCCGCGTAGATGCGCATTCCCGGCTTCGCCAGGGCCGTCAGATGGGGTTCGATACGCTCCAGCCATCCTTGCCGATAGGGCGGATCGAGGAAGACCAGGTCGTACCTGCGCCCCTGCCCGGCGGCCGAAGCGGCGAATTTTAGCGCATCCGCGCGCACCGGCTCCAGTCTGTCCGTACCGAAGGCGGCTGCATTCTGCCGCAATGTGGCGAAGACGCGTTGATCCTGCTCAATCAGCGTCACCTGCGCCGCGCCGCGCGAGGCGGCCTCGAAACCGAGAATGCCGCTGCCGGCGAAGAGATCGAGGCAGTCGAGACCGGCGAGGTCCTGGCCCAGCCAGTTGAACAGCGTCTCACGCACCCGGTCGGGCGTCGGCCTCAACCCGATGGCGTCGGCGACCTCGACGAGCCGGCTGCGCCACTCGCCGCCGGTGATCCTGATGCGACTCATAACCCGGACAGTTTCGCCGCCGGGCCGCCCTGACCGGAGGAAATCCCCGCGGGACAAGGCGAAACGGCACGCCGTCGGAGGCGGCATCCGCGCCGGTAGCAAGACAGCGCGCCCCAAAACGATCGAGCGCAGCGAGCTTGCGAGCTCCCCTCCCGAGAGGGAGAGGTCGGGGGTGGGCGGACCATCAATCCGTCGCCACGATCACCGTCACGAGGTTTTCCGGCTTGACGTGGCGCGCGAAGGCCGCGCGCACGTCCTTGGCCGTCACGGCCTGCACCTTGGCCGGGAAATCGTCGAGATAGGTCAGCGGCAGGTTGTAGAAGCCGATCACCGCGAGATAGCCGAGCAGCTTGGCATTGCTGTCGATGCGCAGCGACAGGCCATCGATGAGGTTCTTCTTCGCCGCCGCCAGTTCCTTGTCGGTCGGCCCCTGGGCGAGGAAGTCGGTCAGCACGTCCCGCGCCACCTTGAGCGCCGCGTCGGCCTGTTCGCGCTTGGTTTGCAGGCCGATCTCGAAGGGCCCTTCGAGCCGGCGCGGCGCGAAGTAGGAATAGACGCTGTAGGCATAGCCGCGCTTCTCGCGCACTTCCTTCATCAGCCGCGAGACGAAACCGCCGCCGCCGAGGCTGTAGTTGCCAACCTGGAGCGCGTAGAAATCGGGGTCGCCGCGCTTGACCGCCGGCAGGCCGACGTGGATATGGCTCTGCGATGCCGGATGCGCGACCTTGACGACGCCCTGCGCCGGGCTGGCGACCGCGGGCAGCGGTTGCTCGTCGATGCCGGCGGGCAAGGCGCCGGACAGGTTTTGGGCGATGGTTTCGGCTTCCGCGCGCGAGACGTCGCCGATGATCGAGATCACCGCGCGCTTCGCCGAGTAGTAGTCGCGATGGAAGGCGACGAGGTCCTCGCGCGCGATGCGGCCGACGCTCTCGGCCGTCGCCGTGACGCCGTAGGGGTGGCCCGGATAGATGGCCGCGGCGAAGCGCTTTGCGGCGATGCTGTCCGGGCGCGTCTCCGACTCCTGTATCTCGGCGATGGTGCGCGTCTTCTCGCGCGCCAGCGGCGCCTCGGGAAAGGCGGGCTGCGCCAGCAGCCGGCGCATGAGATCCAGCGCCGCATCGCGTTCCGTCCGCGACGACAGGGTGCGCAGACTGAGTCCGGCGCGGTCGTAATCGATCGAACCGGCGAGCCGCACGCCGAGGTCGACCAGCCGGCCGGCGATCTTCTCCTCGTCCATGTCGCCGGTGCCGGTGTCGAGCAGTCCGCGTGTCATCGCCGCCAGCCCGCTCTTGCCGGGCGGATCGAAAGCCGAGCCGGCGGAGAAATCCGCCTGCACGTCGAGAATGGGCAACGCGTGGGTTTCGACGAAATAGACGCGGGCGCCGGACGGCGTGACCCAGTGTTCGATCTTGACACCGGCATGAGCGGAAAGGGTCATCAGCAGGGCGATACCGGCAAGGTAGAGTTTTTTCATGGTCATGTTTCCGCTGCTCCTCAATGGCGCGCCGCCGCCGCGGGCTTCTTCGGCTGGGCCTTGTCCATGGGCTGCGGATCGAGCACCGCCACCGACAGGGTGTCGTCCTTGAAATACTTCTTGCTGACGGCCAGCACTTCCTCGGCCGTCACCGTACGCAGCTTGTCGACGACCTTGTCGACGTCGCGCCAGTGGAAGCCCGAGGCTTCCATGAAACCGAGCTCCATCGCCTGCGCCATCATCGAGTCGCGCTTGTACACCTGGGCGGCGACCAGTTGGGTCTTCACCCGCGCCAGCTCTTCCGCCGAGACGCCCTCGTCCTGGATGCGCCTGATCTCGCCGCGCAGGGCCGCCTCCAGGTCGGCGACGCTCCGGCCCTCGCCCGGCTGACCGCCGAGGATGAACAGGCTTTCGCCACGCAGCGTGCTGTCGTAATGGGCTCCGGCGGACTGGGCGACCTTCTGCTCGCGCACCAGGTTGCGGGCGAAGCGCGCGGCATCGTGGCCGTCGAGCAACGCCGCCAGGACTTCGAGCGCGTAGGGTTCGCGGTCGTTGTCGACATCCTTGAGCTTGGGCACCTTCCAGGCCATCGCCAGGTAGGCGAGCTTCGCCGGCGCCTTGACGGTGACGCGCTTGGTGCCGGTCTGCTCCGGCTCCTTCTGCGGCTTGCGGCCGGGCAGCGCATGGGCCTTCAGCTTGCCGTAGGTCTTCTCGGCGAGGCGGAACACTTCCCGGTGATCGACGTCGCCGACCACCACCACGTAGGCGTTGTTCGGCGCGTACCAGCGCCGGTACCAGTCGCGGGCGTCCAGCCAGGTCATGTTCTCCAGGTCGTCCATCCAGCCGATGATGGGACGGCGGTAGGGATGGGACTGGAAGGCCACCGAGTTGAGGGCCTCGTACACCAGCGCCTGCGGATTGTCGTCGGTGCGCATGCGCCGCTCTTCCATCACCACCTTGATCTCGGCGGCGAACTCCTTTTCCGTCAGCGTCAGGTTGGCCATGCGATCGGCCTCCAGCGCCATCATCTCCGGCAGCGCGCGCTTGGGCACGATCTGGAAGTAGGCGGTGTAGTCGAGGCTGGTGAAAGCGTTGTCGCGGCCGCCGGCCTCGGCGACGCGCTTGTTGAAGCCGCCGGGCGGCACATTCTTCGTGCCCTTGAACATCATGTGTTCGAGGGCGTGGGCGAGGCCCGAATAGCCGTCGTATTCGTCCATCGCGCCGGCGCGGTACCAGACCATATGCACGGCCGAAGGCGCGCGGTGGTCTTCCTTGACGATGACGCGCAAACCGTTCGCCAACTGTTTTTCGTAGGGATTGGCTGCCGCCGTTGCCGTGCAGGCCACCAGTGCCGCAAAGGCCAGGGTTCTTCTCATGTCAGCGCCCATGTGCGCCCCCATGTCGCCATAAGGGCTTCTGTTAGAATGATTTTCCGAGCCGCACATGATAGCGCGGCACTGCCTGTGACACGAACGCCCCATGTTTGGTTTCCTGAAAAAGAAAGTCCCCGAGCCCGCCGCAGCGAGCACCGATAGCTGGGCGGATCGCCTCAAGGCCGGCCTCGCCAAGACACGCACCGCGCTCAATACGCCGCTGGGCGAATTGTTCAGCCGCGCCCGGATCGACGACGAACTGCTCGAAGAACTGGAAACCACGCTGCTGATGGCCGATTGCGGCGTCGATGCCACCACTTGGCTGCTCGACGAACTCAAGGCCCGGGTCAAGCGCGAAAAACTCGATACCCCGGCGCAGCTGCGGCAGGCCCTCGTGGCCCTGCTCGAACAATTGCTCGCACCGCTGGAACAGCCGCTAGCCGTAACGACCCACAAGCCCTTCATCGTCATGATCGCCGGCATCAACGGCGCCGGCAAGACCACCTCCATCGGCAAGCTGGCCCACCATTTTCACGACGACGGAAAGAGCGTACTGTTCGCCGCCGGCGACACCTTCCGCGCCGCCGCGCGCGAACAGCTCGTCGAATGGGGCCGCCGCAACGACGTCACCGTCATTGCCCAGGAGTCGGGAGATCCGGCCGCCGTCGTCTTCGACGCCATCAGCGCCGCCAAGGCGCGCAACATCGACATCGTGCTCGCCGACACCGCCGGCCGCCTGCCGACCCAACTGCACCTGATGGAAGAAATCGCCAAGGTGCGGCGCGTGATCCAGAAAGCCGACCCGACCGGCCCGCACGAAGTGCTGCTGGTGCTCGACGCCAACATCGGCCAGAACGCCGTGCAGCAGGTCAAGGCCTTCGACAAGGCCATCGGCGTCACCGGCCTCGTCGTCACCAAGCTCGACGGCACCGCCAAGGGCGGCGTGCTCGCCGCGATTGCGCGCCAGTGCCCCAAGCCCGTGCGCTATATCGGCGTCGGCGAAGGCATCCAGGACTTGCAGCCGTTTCGCGTCAAGGAATTCGTCGCGGCGCTGTTCGACAACTAAGCGACCGCTGTCACGAGGACGGGCTGTCGTTCGACAAGGCTGCGGATACGGGGTATCCGGCTAGTCGCCGACCGTAAAGTAGAACGTCGCGCCCATGCCGGGCTGCGACTCCACCCAGATGCGCCCGCCGTGCCGCTCGACAATGCGTTTGACGATGGCAAGGCCCGCTCCGGTGCCGGGGAAGTCGCTGTATGCATGCATTCGTTCGAAGACTTGGAAGAGCTTCCCGGCATGCGCCATATCGATGCCGACGCCGTTGTCGCGAACAAAGAACGTCGGTATTTCTTGTGCCGCCGCCATGCCGACGACAATGCGCGGCGTCTCGGCTTTCGAGGAAAACTTGAGGGCGTTCCCGATCAGGTTCACCCAAACCTGCCTCAGCATCGATGCGTCGGCGCTAACGTTCGCCAGTTCTGCAACCGTCGCCTCGGCCCGGGGATATTCGACGCGCAATTCGTCGACCACCTCCCGCGCCAGCGCCGTCATATCGACATCCGCACGCCGTATCTCATGCCGCCCGACGCGGGAAAAGTGCAGGATATCGTCGATCAGGGCGCCCATCTTTTCCGCGTTGGTCCAAATCCGCTCAAGCGACTGTAACCCGCCCGGACTGAGGCGTTCGGCTTCATCTTCGCGGAGAATGCGCGCAAAGTTGTCGATTGCCCGCAGCGGTGCGTGCAGATCGTGGGACACCGAATAGGAAAAGGCCTCCAGATCCTTGTTGGCAGCCTCCAGCTGCGCCGTCCTTTCCTGCACCCGATGCTCCAGCGCGCTGTTCAGCTTCATGATCTCGTCCGCCGATGTCCGGAGCTTTATTTCATCTTCTTCCTGTTCGTCGAGGAGATTGTTGAAAGCCATGCTGATGGCGCCGATTTCGTCGTTGCCGATGATCGGCGCACGCTGACGCTGCCCATCCCTGAGCGCGTCAATGGTGCGTTCGAGACCGTTCAAGGGGTAAAGAACTCGCTTCCGAAAGCCAAGCGACAAATAGATTCCGAACAACGTTCCCAGCGTCGCGAAAAACAGGAAAATGCCGACCTGACGGATGCGGGCCTGTTCGTATGCCGCCTGCAAGGAAACGTCGACCGCCGCCCGCAAGGCCTTCATGGTGGCCTGCAATTGCGTCGCCTCCTGAAACATCTGCGCGGAAAGAATGGCGGCAACCTCCGACGACTGCCGGTCGAAGGCACTCCTGTCGCGGGCGTCGAGAAGCTTTCCCTTGATGGGGGCCAAGACGTCGAGACGAATCCTGGTCTGCTCCAGTATTTTGGCAATATCCGGTTCGGCTGCCTTGTCGTTCGCCGCGCAGAGTTCGCTGAGCTCGGCGAGCTGGCTTTGCCACTGCCCGATGCTTCTGGGACCGGGATATTGCAGGACGGCGTGAGTCAGATGCACCAGTTCCATGCCCTCGTCGGCAATTCTGTCCAGCACCTGGCTGCGCGAGGAATCGACGACAAACATCGACTGGCTGACAGTGTAGGCCAACAGCGAACTGCCTATCAGGCTGGCTCCCATTACCAGGGCGGCATGAAAGCTCGTCTTGATGCTGCGCATATGTCGATGGAATCAGCGAGAAAACAGGGTTACGGCGGGCGGCTTGATCGCGGCCAGCGGCGCACTGTACAAAAATTGCGAATAATCCGGCTGCACGCTGCTCCCTTTTGCTCTCGCCAACCAGCGGGCCTCCCCATCCATGATGTCGAGAATTTCCTGGGGCAGACTGACCTCCAGACGTATCTTGGACCACAGCTTTTCGACATAGGCATCGTCCAGGGAGAACCGGGTGGCCAGCCACTTCCTGGCACGCCCCGGGTCGGTCCGGATCCAGTCCTCCGCCAGCAGCAAAGCCCGCAGAAATCGCTTGAACGCCTCGGCTTTGGCAGGCAAGGCATCTTGCCGCGTCAGAACCAGCAGATAGGCGTCGGATCCGTGGTCCAGCAGGCTGACCGCGTTGTCGCCCAGTCGACGCTCGATCACGCTCACATGCGGCTGCCAGGTCATGGCGGCGTCAATCGCGCCGGTGCCGATTTGTTCGACCATCTGCCGGGGCGCAAGATTGACCGCCTGGATATCCTTCATGACCAAGCCCTGCATCGCCAGGAATACCGCCAAGGTATGTTCGGCGGTCGAGGTCGTCGTGACGCCGACACGCTTGCCCTTTAGGTCGGCCGGCTTGGCGATACCATGGTCGCGGCGGCCGATCAGTCCCTTGTTCCAGTATTGGCAGACGCTGGCCAAGATGCGCAGATCAGGTTCGGCAAAACTGCGGTCGGCGACGACAAACTCGGAAGCCGTCGCCAGATCCACTTGCCGCGCACGCAGAGCATCCACGCTGTCTTTGCCGGACGCATAGCCATGCACTTCCACATCGAGACCGACGCGATCGAAGAATCCATGTTCCTTGGCGATCCAGGTCAAAGCGCCGACATCGCCGGAAAACGCGCCGACGCTGAGGGATTCCGGCGGATCCGTTCGCCAGTGGTCCAAGTGTCCGCGCGCGGCGAGGAAGAGCAGCAGCCCCAGTACCGCGGCGCCTGCCGCCAACAGGCTTGCATTGCGCCTATTTGCATCAATGCGCATTCGATTCAGTCGAAATGTACGGTCACGGTGGGATTGCCAGGCAGGCCGAGGTAACGAACGGTGATGGTGCTGTGTGGCTGGACCGGGGCGGAAGCGCGAAACCCGCCCAGACTCAGCAAGTCGCCGGGCTTGAGGACGATGCCGTCTTGCTTCAGGGCTTTGGCCAGCCAGATGGCGGCGTTGATCGGCTGGGACATCAGCACATTGCCCTTGGCCCGCCCGATTTCCTTGCCACTGCGCTCTTCGCTGATGACCACTTCCATCTCGGACAGCGCGTCCAGCAGTGCCTGGCTTGGCACGACCTCGATTCCCGGACCGAGAACTCCACCGCGGAATGCCGCGTTGGTGGCAATCAGTTCCGGACCGGACAGCGCGCCTTCCAGCATCAGGTCGGGCAATTCGACGAAGGGGACAAGTTCGCTGATATGGTCAAGCGCGTCCAAAGGCGTCGTTGCATCGGCAAGCCCGGCATCCTTGACCACGACGATAAAGTCGGATTCATAAAGCGGCCGCGCGCCGAATTTGGCCGGCACATGCGCATCGTTCGCAAGCATCATGTTGCCGAACATGGCGCCCCAAGCGGGGCCGCTGACGCCGAAACGGCGCTGCGCGTCCGCATTGGTGAATACGGCCTTGTAGCCTCGCCGGCTGCCCAGCACGGCCGGGAGCGCATCGATGAGCTTGGCGCGGGCGCATAGTGCGTCTTCGAGACTCATCTCCTTGCCGAATCCCTTGCTGAGCGTCGCGGACTTGAACTCGGCGAGATAGGCCGCAACGGCATTGCCGTCGGGACATGCGGCCGAGGCCGCGCAAGGAATGAAAGCGAGGATGCCGAACAGGCGGCGAAATGTCTTCATGGATAAGGTGCGGCGTCTCGGCACGTCAAACGGGGTCTTTAACAAAGTTTCGTCGCATAGCCTAACCGTTCGGATGATATAACTTTTGACTTACATCAGGTATCGGGATGGCGGGAAGACTCCGTCGGGTCTTGATTGTCGGCGCGACTTGACGGGCGCATCCGGCTCGGCATCGTTCGGCAGCCCTCCAGCCAATGAAATAATCGCCGGAATGCGCAACGCGGCGTCGAGTGGTTTATCCTGACGCGCTAAGATTTCCGCTCGATCGCCGCTTCACGGCAACGCCGCCGGCTGACGGCCGAGCCGCTTGCAATAGTCACCTTATGATCGAATTCCGCCACGTCTCCAAGCGCTACCCGCCGGGCATCGACGCCCTGGCGGCGATCAATTTCGAGATCGCCGACGGCGAAATGGCGATCATCAGCGGCCACTCCGGCGCCGGCAAGTCCACGCTGCTGAAGCTCATCGCCGCCATCGAGCGGCCCAGCGGCGGCGTGGTGCTGGTCAATGGCCAGAACGTTGGCGCCCTCAAGCGCGCGGCGATTCCCTACCTGCGCCGCAATCTCGGTCTGATCTTCCAGGACCAGAAACTGCTGTTCGACCGCAACGTCTTCGAGAACGCCATGCTGCCGCTGGCCATCGCCGGCTTTCCACCGCGCGAGGCGGCCAAGCGCGTGCGCGCCGCGCTCGACAAGGTCGGCCTGCTGGCGCGCGAGAAGGCACTGCCGATAGCGCTCTCGGGCGGCGAACAGCAGCGCCTGGCCATCGCCCGCGCCGTGGTGAACCGGCCCAACCTGCTGCTTGCCGACGAACCCACCGCGCACCTCGACCCGGAGACGGCGCGCGACGTCGCGCAGATATTCCGCGACTTCCACCAGGTCGGCGTCGGCGTCGTCATCGCCACCTACGACAACCCGCTGTTCGCCGGATCGCGCCGCATCGTGCTCGACCACGGCCGGATGACATCATGACGGCCTGGCTGATCCAGCACCGCGACGCCTTCCTGCTGGCCCTGCGCCGGCTGGCGGCGACGCCGCTCAATACCCTGCTCTCGCTGCTCGCCATCGGCATCGCCCTGGCGCTGCCCGCCGGCGGCCAGATGCTGGTCGCCAATGCGCTGCAACTGGCGTCGAGCGCGGCGCCCACGCCGCAAATTTCGCTGTTCATGGCGCTCGACGCCTCGCGCACCGCCGCCGGCGAAATCGAGACCCGGCTCAGGAACAATGCCGGCATCAGGAACATCCGCTTCGTGCCGCGCGAGGACACACTGGCGCGCATGAAAACGGCGGAAGGCCTGGGCGAGGTGATCGAGGTGCTGCCGAAGAACCCCTTTCCCGACGCCTTCGTCATCGACCCGAAGGACGAGCGGCCGCAAGCCATGGAAACCCTGGCGCAGGAACTGAGGAAACTGCCGCGCGTCGAGCATGTGCAGCTCGACTCGGCCTGGGTGCGGCGACTCGACGCCATCCTCAAAATCGGCCGCACCGGCGTCGTCCTGCTGGCGGTCCTGCTCGGCATCGGGCTGGTGTCCATCACCTTCAACACCATCCGCCTGCAGGTGCTGACGCAGCGCGCCGAAATCGAGGTGAGCCGCCTGCTCGGCGCCACCGACGCCTACATCCGCCGCCCCTTCCACTACTTCGGCACTTTGCTGGGGCTGCTCGGCGGTGCGGTCGCCGCGGCCATCGTCTGGGCGGTCGTGCTCTGGCTGCGCGGCCCCATTGACGAACTGGCCCAGCTCTACAGCCTTGACTTCGCGCTCAAACCGCTCGGCGGCATCGACTCCCTGCTGCTGCTGACGCTCGCCGCCGGTCTCGGCTGGCTCGGCGCCTCGCTGTCGCTGCGGCAATACCTGCGCGACGCCTGATACCAGTCAGAATTTCCCGGAATCCAGGCCCTGCGGCACGTCGCGGCTCACCTGGTCGAAACCGAGCAGGCGCTTTCCCTTGTGGTCCTTCATGAAATCCGCGGCATCTTCCGCATTGGCCAGCGGCACCAGTTCGTGTCCCATCGGCCCGAGCACGTCGGAACCGATGACATAGAAGGCCTTCTTCGCATCGATTTTTCCCAGGCCGTAGAAGTCGGTGACGTACAGACCGGCGATATCCTGCGACTTGTGGCCGGGAGCGAATTTCGCCAGGTCGTGAAGGAACTTGAACATGTCCTTGGCGCCGTCGAAGTGGTGGGCATGGCCGTCGCGCCAGACGACGGTGGCCGCCCAGTTCGGATATTTCGCGACCAGCATGCCGCAGACCGGGCACAAATCCTTTGTTCCCGGCTTCGGCGGCACCTGGGCCGCCGTCAGGACGGCCCAGAAGAGGAGCGACAGGGCGCAGAGAAAGCGCTTCATCCCTTGTGCTGCTGATCCATCATGCGTTTGCGGCGCTCCTCGCGGTTCTTGCGGATCATGGCGACGTCGGCGGCCATGTCGGCATAGGCCGCCAGCAACGCCTGATCGAAACCGGCGAGTTCGCCGCCATGCGCGGCCTGCGCCGCCCTGGCGACGTCGGCCGTGCCGTAGGCCATCTTGCTGCGCTTGGTCATCACGCCCTTGATGCCGCTGCCGATGAGAAAGGTCGCCTTGCCCACTTCGACCAGCGGCTTCGTCTCCGCAGTCGCGGCGTTGTCGCCGACATAGATCGCCTTCGGCTCGCGATCGACATTCACCGCGAGACTGATCGCCGCGCAATGCAGGGAACAGGTGCCGTCGGACAGGTCGTCGCTGTAATGCACCAGCATGCGCGTATGGCCGAACTGCTTGCGGTCCATGCCGCAGTAGGGACACTTGGGCTGCTTGCCGATGTCGTTCTCCGCCGGACTCGCGTCAGGCGGCCGCTTCGGTGTGAACTGGGCGGGCGTACCATCGGTCGCGCACGCGGGCTGCTGCGCCTGGGCGGTGTGCACGGCGAGGCCGGCGCCGGCGGCGAGGGAAAGTTTGAGCAAATCGCGGCGATCCATGTCATGGCTCCTTCACAAAGGGAATAAGTTTCCCCGCAATATTAGTCTTGCTGAATATATCTCCACTGCGGCATGTTGTCGCAGTCAGAGCACCAGCTTGTACATGACGAGATAGAAGCGCACGCCCTGCCACAGCGTCGACACGCCCAAGGCGATGACGAACAGCGCCGCGCCCCGGAGCAGCCAGCCGCGCAGCCGCGGACCGAACTTGCCGAAGAGGAAAGAGGCCGAGAGCATCGCCGGCAGCGTGCCGGCGCCGAAGGCCAGCATCAGCAGCATGCCCTCGGGTGGCGACGGTGCGGTGGTCGCCTGCACCGCCATCGCCATGGTCATCGAGCAGGGCATGAGGCCGTTGATGGCGCCGCCGATCAGCGCGCCGGCCACCGGCCCCTTCTGCGTTGCGGCGACAAACTGGCGGCGCAACCAGGCCAGGGGAGCAAAACCGACGCTGTTGCGCAACGGCGAAACGCCCAGCAGATCGAGTCCGAGCAGGATGACGATGACGCCGGCGACAATCTGCAACACCCCCTGCGCCAGGCCGACCATGCCGGTCGCCACCAGCACCGTGCCCACCAGCGCGGCGACGAGGCCGATCAGCGCATACACCGATACACGTGCGCCATGGTAGGCGAGGTAGGGCGACACGCCTTTCGCGTTGAGCTTCATGAAGAAGCCGGACACCAGGCCGCCGCACATACCCAGGCAATGGCCGCTGCCGAGCAGCCCGGTCATGAAGGCCAGCCAGTAGGAGAACTCGGCTACGGCATGGTGATGCGAATGATCCATGAATGTTCAGACATGAGAAATCGGGCCGGTGGATTCTAACCAACAACCGCTGGATAACTCTAAAACCGGCAGCCTGCGGCAATTTGCCATATTCCGGGAACGGCGGCGAAAGCATAGGATGCCGTCCATTCCCGGCGCGATACCCCATTCCGGCAACTGTTTGCGTCTTACCTCCGCCGATGGTTGCCTGCGTCGGGAATGCGCTCTCTGCAAAAACAAGGAACAACTTCAGGCCACGACGTGTCGCGCAAGTCACCGCTTTTCGATCTCTACTTCCATCATGCGGCCGAACTGCGCGGATTTCTGTCGGCGCGTCTGCGCTGTGAAGAAACGGCTGCCGATCTGACGCAGGAAATTTTCGTGCGACTGTCTGGACAGAACGAAGCGGAGGTACGCAATCCGCTCGCGTTCGCCTACTGCATCGCCCGCAATCTTGTCGTCGACCATTACCGGAACATGCGGAAGCGACCCGAAACTGCCGAATCACGGGTATTCGACGACATGCCTTCGTCCGCGCCCGATCCGGAAGAAACCGCCGCATTCCGGCAGCTCATGCACCGGGCCGAAGCTGCCGTCGCGGAATTGTCGCCCCAATGTCGACGCGCTTTCGTTCTCAACCGCTTCGAAGGCTTGTCGCAAGTCGAGGTAGCCGAACGAATGGGCATTTCGCGACAAATGACCGAGCGCCACATTGCCAAGGCCTTATTGCATCTGCGAACACGGCTCGACGAGCCGGATCAGCGTTGATCGGGGCGCAGAATCTCTCCTGTTGGCAACCGCCTCGACACGCGCGTAAGCTTCGGCCGATGACCCGTTCCGACAACGCTTCGGCCGCGACAATCCGCGAACAGGCCGCCTCCTGGCTGGCCCGCTGCCGGTCAGGCCGTCTCACCGCGGACGACAGGCGGCAACTGGACGCCTGGCTCGCTGCCGATACCCGCCATCGCCGCGAATTCGAGGCATTGCACGCACTCTGGGATGCCGTCGGCGACCTGGCCGACAGCCCGGTCGTTCGGAGCGAACGTCGCGACGCTTCCGCCCGGCGCGCGGTTCCCTGGCGACCGGCGTTGGCCGCCGCCTTCGTCCTCGTCGTTGCCATCGGCCTTGTCACGCTGGAGAGCCCGATGCGCACGCTGCGCCTGACCACCGCATCCGGAGAACGCAAGCAGATCGTCCTCGACGACGGCTCTCGCCTGCATCTCGATGTCGACTCCGTCGTCACTGTCCATCCTTCCGACAATAGCCAGCACATCGTCGTCGAGCGCGGCGAAGCCTATTTCGAAGTAGTTCATCGACCCGAGCGACGTTTCGTGGTGGAGGCCGGTGCCGGGCGGATCGTCGACATCGGCACGCGCTTCGGTGTGCGTCTGGAAGACGACGGACGCACCACCGTCGCCGTTGCCGAGGGCGAAGTGGAAGCCGGCCTGCGCGAGGGCGACAGCCCGCCGCATCGGGTCACTGCGGGGCAAGGTGTCGTTCTCGGCCCTCAAACGGTCAGCCAACCCATGCCCCTCGATGCCGACGCCACTTTCGCCTGGCGCGAAGGTCGCCTGGTATTCGACCGCACGCCATTGCGCGTAGCGGTTGTTCGCGCCAATCGCTACCGCAAGGAACCGCTCGCGATTGCCGACACGGCACTTGAAGGACTGAAAGTTTCCGGCGTCTTCCGCCTCGATGACAACAGGGGTCTCGTCTGGGCGCTCGAACAGACACTGCCGCTGCGGGCTGTCGGTCGCGACGGGCGCGTAGACCTCGTAGCCATCCGGCCTGGCGGGAAAGAAACGCCGCTCCCGCCACTTCGCTGAATGCCGGGGTTGGGTGAACCCCACCCTTCGGCGTCTACACCCTGATCGTTGCCAACTCAGGGAGAAGTCAAGATGTCCGTTCGTCCGCCCGTCCTGCGTCGCAGGCTCTGCACCGCCGTCGCGATGGCATTCCTTTCCATCGCCGTCGCCCATGCCGGCGATCTGGCCCTCGATATCCCCGCCCAGGATATGGGTGGCGCCATCAACCTGCTGGCCAGACAGGCAAACGTCCAGATACTGTTTGCGACAAACCTGGTGGATGGGAAAAGAAGCCCCGCCCTGAAAGGTGGCTATACGCCGGAAGCCGCGTTGCGGACATTGCTGGCGGGCAGCGGCCTGGAATTCAAGGCCAACGGCGACGGTACGTTCGCCTTGCGTCCGGCACAGCCGCCGAAGAAACACGATGGCACGGCGGACCAACAACTCGCCGAAATGGTTGTATCCGCCACCCGAACCGCCAATCCACTTGACAAGATTGCGGCATCTCTGAGCGTCGTGACTCAGGACGATTTCGACGAAGTACAAGCGTCCACCGTTTCTCACGTGATGAAGAAGCTGCCCAACGTCGAATTCGGCGGCGGCCCGCGAGTCAACGGAGAAGTCCCCACGGTACGCGGCGTATTTGGTGCATCCCTGACCTTGCTGGTGGACGGCGCACGCCAGAACGACACCACCTCGCCCGGAATGAAGTCGCCGCTTTATTTGGACCCCTACTTCCTGAAGCAAGCCGAAGTCCTGCGGGGGTCGGCTTCGTCCCTGTATGGATCCGGCGGGATCGGCGGCCTCATGACGTTCACTACGCTGTCGGCGCGGGATCTGCTGGCGCCGGGGCAGACATTGGGCGGCGGGATCAAGGCGGGTCACGCAACGGCCGATGGGTCGGACAACCTCAATGCCCGTATCTATGCAGCGAACGATGGGGCGGACGGACTGCTGGCACTGGGCAAGCACGATTGGAACAAGGTCAGGCAAGGCGGCGGTTCCTACCTCGATCCCAATGACGGCAATTCCGCTACCGGACTCGTCAAGCTTGGCATACAACCGATCAAGGACGGCCGCATAGAACTTTCCCATCAGTTTTATCGCAGCCAGAACCTTCAGGTGAACAATCCGCAGGCGACCGACTACAAGACAGCCAACCTCCCGATCGACAAGCCGGCAATCCAACTCACCCACATCGACCAGAGCAATAGCGTCCTGAAGGGGCTGTTCGGAAACGCCGGCGGCGCTCCGGCCGTCGTTGCCACGGTGTATCGGGCCGATCTGAAAATCATCGCCGATAAAAGCCCTGACCCCACCATCACCAATGTCCTGTACAGCAACAGTCGGACCATCACCGATGGCGCCAGCGTGCAAGGCACCCTGATGCTCGGTGCGGCGGATACGGTGCAGCATCGTCTCACCGGCGGTATCGATTACTTCAAGGACCGCCAGTTCGCGGTCTCGGCGTCGGCGGCCAACCCGTCGGCACCGAGCACGGTGATCCGCGACGGCAACCGCAAGGTGACCGGAATCTTCGTCCAGGATGAAATCGCCTTGGGTGAAAGTTGGAGCCTGACGCCCAGCCTGCGCTCCGACCATTACGACGCCGCCCTCGGCGACAACAGCTTGGCGCCCAACGGTGCCGGCCGCTTATCCCCCAAGCTGGCACTGGCATGGAATGACAAGGGACTGATGTTGTATGGCAGCTTCGGCGAGGCATTCCGGGCACCAACGGTAAACGAGCTCTATCAGAACTATACGGGCTTCGGTCTAACCAACTTCCTTCCCAATGCCGGCCTGAAACCCGAAATCGACAAGACCGCCGAAATCGGCGCCGACTTCCGGCGCAAGAACGTCTTCGCCGAACGAGACACGCTGAAGCTACGCGTTTCCGTGTTTGACTCCCGCGCCACCGACCTCATCTACAGCACCAATCTCGGCGGCATGGCCCCCGCCGGCTCGACTCCGGCGCAACAAGCCACCTACGCCGCCAACTGCGCCGCCACGGGACTCAACTGCAAACTCCAGTATCAGAACATTCCCAATGCCAAGCGCACCGGTGGCGAAATCGAAGGCGGATACGGCATCGACCTCTGGCAATTCAATGCCGCCTACAGCCGGGTGCGCATCACCGACAGCAGCAGCGGCAATGGGCTGTTCTCGCCGCCGGACAAATTCTCGCTCCAGGTTCGCCGACAGTTGCCCAGGGAAAGTGTGGCGGTATTCTGGAACACCACGGCCATAGCCTCCCAGGACTACGATGCCACCGTACTGCGCCGCCGCCCCGGCTACGCCACCCACGACCTGTTCCTGAGTTGGGCACCGACTGGTCAGCGCTACAAGATCGATGCCGGCGTCGGCAACTTGTTCGACAAACGCTACTCGGCTTACCAGTCGTCCAATGCCTACGCCTACACTTATCAGGAAGGGCGCAGCCTGAAGGTCTCTCTCGGCATGGACTTCTGATCATGGACCGCCGCGAACTACTTAAACTTTCCCTACTCGTAGGCGCCGGCATCGCCACCGCGCCCGCCCGCGCCGATTGTCAAAGCAAGCCGACTGACGGTACGCCGGCCCAATTTCTACCGAAGAAGCCGTTCGATCCCGCGCCCGAAATCGACGACATCGAGAAGTACCCGACCTGTCCCTATTGCGGTATGGATCGTCGCTACAACCATCGCGCCCGGATGTTGATCCACTTCAGCAACGACCTGCCCGACCCGCTCTGTTCCATCCATTGCGCCGTCATCAGCCTAGCCATCAACCTGGCGCTCGACCCGAAGGCGATCTACGTCGGCGACAATGCCATCGAAACCGATCCGCGGCCGCTCGTCGAAGTCGGCAAGGCGACCTTCCTCGTCGGCAGCGACCTGCCGGGCGTAATGACCTGGAACAGCAAGGTCGCCTTCAGCAGCGTGGAAGCGGCTACCTCCATGCAGAAAACTCATGGCGGACAACTCCTGGACTTTCAGCAGACATTGAAGGTCTCGTTCACCGACCTCGCCGACGATCTCGACCGCATGCGCAAGAACCGCGAAGAGCGCCGCCGCCGCGCGGCGAAAAAACCGCAAAGCTGATGGCCGCGAGAAAAGCCCCGATGAAAAAATATTCCCACCTGCTTTTGCTGATCGCCGCTCTGTGGCAGATCGGCGCGCAAGCCGCATCCTTCAAGGACTGCGCCGACTGCCCGGAAATGGAAACCCTGCCGACCGGGAGCTTCCAGATGGGCGCGGCGATGCCCTCCAACGCCGCGCCGGTTCATGTCGTGACCCTGCGCGCCTTCGCCATCGGAAAATATGAAGTCACGCAGGGAGAATGGAAGGCCGTCATGGGTAGCAATCCGAGCAAGGCCGTCACTTGCGGCGACACCTGCCCGGTAGAAAGCGTCAGTTGGCACGATGCGCAGGAATTCGTGAAACGCCTGAGCGCGAAGACCGGGAAAGCCTACCGCCTGCCCTCCGAAGCGGAATGGGAATACGCATGCCGCGCCGGTGGCCGGCATGACTACTGCGGCGGCGATGATGCCGACCGGGTCGCCTGGGCCGGGGACACATACGGTAGCCCCCATCCGGCCGGCCAGAAGCAGCCCAACATCTGGGGCCTGTACGACATGAGCGGCAATGTCTGGGAGTGGATTCAGGATTGCAGCCACGCCAGCTATGCCGGTGCCCCGGCGGACGGGTCCTCTTGGGAGGATGCAGGTGAATGCGCCAGCCGCATCCTGCGCGGCGGCTCCTGGCTCAGCGGCCCCCAGTACAGCCGCGCCACGCTCCGGTTCAGTTTCAAGCCGAGTTTCCGCGCCGGCGACTTCGGCTTCCGGGTGGTCAGGGTTCTGGAATAGAGATCGCCTACGGCCGCTGCAGCCGCAGCGAATTCGTCACCACCGACACCGAAGAGAGCGCCATGGCCGCCGAGGCGATCATCGGATTGAGGCGTCCGGCCACCGCGACGGGAATGGAAACGGTGTTGTAGCCCAGCGCCCAGAAGAGGTTCTGGCGAATCACGGTCATGGTGCGCCGCGAAAGGTCGATGCCGGCCGCGACGCGGGCGATGTCGCCGCCGACCAGCGTGACGTCGGCGGATTCCACCGCGATGTCGGCACCGCCGCCGATGGCGAAGCCGACATCCGCCGCCGCCAGCGCGGGGGCGTCGTTGATGCCGTCGCCGATCATGCCGACTTTCTTTCCTTCCGCCTGCAAACTGCGAATCAGCGCCAGCTTGTCGGCCGGCGTGGCGCGGGCGATGACGCGATCGATGCCGACTTCGCGCGCGATATGGTTGGCGGCCGCGGCCACGTCGCCCGTCGCCATGATGGTGACGAGGCCGAGCCGGTGCAGCAGGGCGATGGCTTCGCGCGCGCCGGCGCGCGGCCGGTCGGCGATGGCGAAGAGCGCGACGCACATGCCCTCGTGGGCCACGAATACCGGCGTCTTCCCCTGCGCCGCCAGTGCCTCGGCCTGGTCGGCCTGCCGGTCGACGGCGATGCCGGCTGATTCCATCAGCGCGCTGTTGCCGATCAGGAGTTCGCCCGCGCCGACATGGGCACGCACGCCGCGGCCGGGCCAGGCCTCGAAATCGGCCACCGGCGCGGGCGCGGCGCCGCGCGCCCGGCAGAAGGCGCCGATGGCCCGGGCGAGAAAATGTTCGGAATGCGCTTCGACACCGGCGACCAGGGCAAGCAGGTGCGCTTCATCCGCGCCCTCGATGGCGACGAAGTCGGTGACGACCGGCCGGCCCTCGGTGATGGTGCCGGTCTTGTCGAACACCAGGGTGGTGAGTTGCGCCGCGGTTTCCAATGCTTCGCCGTTGCGAATGTAGATGCCGCGCCGCGCCGCCTGGCCGGTGCCGACCATGATCGCGGTCGGTGTGGCCAGCCCGAGCGCGCAGGGGCAGGCGATCAGCAGCACCGCGACGGCGTGCGCCAGCGCGCGCGAGGTCGGGTGGCCCGCCAGCAGCCAGCCGCCGAAGGTGGCTGCGGCAACGACGCCGACGGCCGGCACGAAACGCGCGGAGATGCGGTCGGCCAGCTTCTGCACCGGCAGTTTCGAGCCTTGCGCGTGATCGACGAGTTTGACGATGCCGGCGAGCACGGTATTGCCGCCGATGGCCGTAACGCGCAGGGTGAAGGCGCCGTTGCCGTTCAGACAACCGCCGACGACCGCGTCGCCCGGCCCTTTCGCCACCGGCAGCGACTCGCCGGTGAGCATGGATTCGTCGACGCGCGAGGCGCCCTCGACCACCACCCCGTCAGTCGGCGCCTTGTCGCCGGGCCGCACGCGCAGCAGGTCGCCGACCTGCACCGCGTCGATCGGCACGGTCTCGTCGCCCTGCACCGTGATGCGAATCGCCGTCTCGGGCTGCAGTTCGATGAGCTTGCGTATCGCCTCGGAGGCCTTGCCCTTGGCTCGTTCCTCCATGTAGCGGCCGAGCAGCACGAAGGCGACGATGCCGGCGGCCGACTCGAAATAGACGTGGTGGTGCATGCGCAGCGCGCCGGGCAGGCTGTAGGCGTAGGCAGCGCCGGCACCGACCGCGATCAGCGTGTCCATGTTCGCCTCGCGCTGCTTGGCGAGAGCCCAGGCCTTGCGGAAAATCTCGCTGCCGCTGCCGAACAGGACGGCCGACGACAGCGCCAGTTCCATGACGCGCAGGGCCGGCGAACGGTGCATCAGCATGCCGGACACCATCACCGGCACCGTCAGCCATGCGGCCTGCACCAGGCGCCGCTTCGCTTCGGCCAGCCGCACCTTCTCGCGCTCGACCATCAGGCGGCGCTGGGCCAGCGTATCCATCGGGTGCGGCCGGTAGCCGAGCTTGTTCACGAGCGCGAAGACATCGTCGCGTGTCAATTGGCCGCGCACGGTCGCCGTTTCCGCGGCGTAATTCACGCCGGCATCGGCCACGCGCGGATCGCGCTTCAGCGACATTTCGATCAATGCTGCGCACGAGGCGCATGTCATGCCCTCGACAGCGACGTTGCACTCCTGCACCGGGCCGTCGGCCACCAGAGGGGCCGGTGGCGGGGGCGCAGGCGCAGCCGTGGCAATATTGCCGATCACCGCATCGACAACGGCGAGCAGGCGCGGCTCGGGCAGTTGCGCGGGATCGTAATACAACGTCAACGAGCCGATCTCCGGCACGATGCGCACATCCTTCACTGCGGCATGCTTGCGCAGCAAAATTTCGAGCAGGTAGCAGCGCTCCGGCTGCTTGACCAGCGGCGGCGCCACCAGGCGGATGCGGCGTGTCAGGCGATGGGCGACGCTGAAGTTCATTTCTTCGCGCCCTGCTTGCGGTAACGCACGAGCAGGAAGACGAGGTAGAAAGTGGTCAGCCAGGCGTTGCGGAACTTGAGCGGGTCTTTCAGCCAGCGCTGCGAAATAAGTTCCCAATGCACCTTGATCAGGTAGAAGGCGACGATGTCGTTGATGAAGTTGGTGATCGCCTTCTCGGTGAGCGCACTGGCGATCACCGGCTGCAGCTTGGCTTGCAGCGAACCCTCCGCGACCGCGGGCGGATTCAGGCCCGCAAGCGCCACCTTCACGCGCGCGGCGGCCTCCCGTGCCACCTCGCGCACCCGCTCGCCGACCTTGTGGAACGGATGGTTCGCCAGCACTTCGCCATCCGATGACGCCGAAGCGGCCGATGGGGGCAGGTAAGCGGGCAAATGAGGCGCCACCCGCTTCAGCAATGTTTTCAACTGGCGCGCCACATCGCCGGTCGTACAGACATGGCTGTCGAAACGAATCGACAGCCGTCGCGAGGGGAGATCGAAGTCGACGCGATAGACTCCTTCCACCTGCCTCAGGCTTCCTTCCACCACGGCCGCCGTCGCGGCGCGACACAACTCCGCCGGCAGTTCCAGCCGCAAATGACCAAGCTCCCGGTGGCGGACGACGATCCGCCGCGCCAATTCCTCTACGTTCATGACGGGATCAGCCCTGCGGCGGCGCGGCGGCGGCACCTTCCTGCGCCTCTGTCTGCTGCGCCTCGGCGACGAGGTCGTTGAGGTTTTCCTGCTGCTGCAACACGAAGTCCTTGCCCATGCCCGTGGCCTTGGTCACCGCCAGCACGATTTCCTTTTCGTACTTGTGCAGCAGGTAACCGACGGCAATGCCGCCAGCCAGCAGCAGCAGCGGATTGCGGAACAGCGTCGCGCCGACCAGTCCGCGCCCGGCAGCGAAGCCGGTGGCCGCCATCATGGCGCCGTGGGCCATCGGATTGGTCATCATCCCACCCATCATGCCAGGCATCTGTCCTGCGGCGTGTTTGGCAGCTTCTTCCATCAACATGGCGATCTCCTTAGTGCGATTCGGTCGAATCATTCTGTGCCGATCCAGCCGGCGGTTCATTGATCTGGTGCAACATTTCGTAAATCCCCTTGCAGCCCTCGCAGCAGAATTCGAGCGTCTTTCCCGGGGTCGGCAACGCGAAAGGCTTGATGCCGACGGCGAGGGCGCAAAGATCGCAGGGCCGGTTCGGGTCGCTCATTTCAGCAGGTCCAGCACATGCCGCTCGAAAGTGGCCTCGTCGGCCTCGCCGACGATCTTGGCGCGGACGATGCCCTTGGCGTCGACGAAGTACGTCGTCGGCAGCCCCACCACGCCGTACTGCCTGGCGATGGCGGATTTCTCGTCGAGCAGCGCCGGATAGCTGATGCCGATCTTCTTCACGAAGGCCTCGACGCTGGCCTTGTCCTGGCCGGCATTGACGGCCAGGACTTCGAGGCCGCGGCCCTTGTGGCGCCGGTAGACCGCCTCGATGGCCTTCATCTCGCCCTCGCAGAACTTGCACCAGTCGGCCCAGAAACGGATCACCACCGGCTTGCCGGCATAAGCGGCAGGGAAATGGGCCGGCGCGCCGTCGAGCCGGTAGGTCTGGAATGTCGGCGCCATACCGCCGATGTTGAGCTTGGATTGTGCTTCGTTGCCGCCGCAGGCGGTGCCGAGAAAAACCAGAAGCGAAAAAAGCAGGAGTTTCATGCGTGGCGCACACCGGAGTTAGTCGTTCGCATCATAGCGCAAACCCCGCTCCACGGCCTTCTGCGGCAATTTGCCGCACACGGATACGCTGTGTCGCAGGCAGAATTTGCGCTCGATGCCGGCCAACAAACCCAATTTTCTGATCTCGCTGTTTCATGACGCGAGGGAAGACCTTCTCTCCTACGTGACACGCCGTGTCGGCAGCCAGGATGCCGAGGACATCGTGCAGGACACTTGGCTCAATCTTCACCAACATGGCAATCCCGAGTCATGGCGCGAACCGCGTGCCATCGCCTTCGCCACGGCCGGCAACCTGACGGTGGATGCCTGGCGCCGGCAGCAAGTGCGCAAAGACCTGTTCGACGCTGCCGATGCGGACTTCGAACCGATCTGCCCGCAGCCCTGTCACGAAACCGTGATAGACGCCCGGCGGCAGGTGGAACGGCTGGCGAACGCCCTCGACGACCTGCCTGCCGCCTGCCGAAACGCCTTCCTGCTGAACCGGCTGGAAGGACTCACTCATGCCCAGATCGCCGACCGGCTCGGCGTCTCCACCAAGACCGTCCAGCGCCACATCGAACGCGCCCTGAGCCATTGTCTGGCCCGGCTGGCGGATTGATGACCCTGTCCACTTTGCATCGCCCCGGCCGTCGTAAGGTATATGCTCCCATCTTCCCCGGCAGAGCCAACCTCGATGTCCGATCCGAATCTTTCTCCGGCTGAACGGCAAGCCATCCGCTGGTGGGTTGCCGCCCATTCCGGCGAGTGGGGCGGGAAGGATGCGCAGGAACTAGACGACTGGCTGGCGGCCGACCCGGCACATCGGCAAGCCTACGCGCGGGTGGCCCGAACCTGGGGCATCGCCGGCGAACTGGCCGAAGCCGGCAGTCATTGCAAACCGCCGCCGCGACGCATTCTGGGTCGCGGCCCTCTGGTTGGTGCCGCCATCGGGTTCGCCTTCGCCCTGCTGACGATTCCGCTCGGCGTGATGGCCGACCGCTGGTGGAACGGCGTGTCCGAAACCATTGCCACTGCCCGCGGCCAGCAGAAAATCCTCACCCTCGCCGACGGCTCGAAGGTCGTCCTCGACGCCGGCAGCGAGATCACGCATCGGATCGGCTACCGGCGGCGCAACGTCACCCTGGTCCGCGGCGAAGCGCTGTTTGCCGTCACGCACGACGAGTCGCGACCCTTTGCGGTAACGGCGGGAGCCGGCCGTATCGTCGATCTGGGCACCCGCTTCAATGTCGAGATGCAACACGGCCATGTCCATGTCGCCGTTCTCGAAGGCAAGGTCGACATCGGCACCCCGCACGGCCGCGTGGCACTCGATGCCGGTCAGGGCGTCGGCTTCGACAATGCCGGCGCCGTGTCTCCGGTCGTACCCGTGGACGCTACGGCCGCCGCCTGGCAGGAAGGGCTGCGGGTCTTCCGCAACGAACCCTTGGGCGAAGTACTGGAACGCCTCGTCCGCTACTACCCCGTGCATTTCGACCTCGCCGATCCCGCGCTGGCCGACCTGCGCATCAGCGGAATTTTCCGCATCACCGATCTCAACCTGTTCCTGAAGACGCTCGAAGCCGGGTTCCCGGTGAGGGCGCAGATCCAGGCGCCGGATCGGGTGATCCTGCGGCGCGCAGCGGCTTCCTGAACCGGATCAGGCCGGTCGCCCCTCGTCATGGAGTGCTGCGGAAACGCCAGTACGCCAAGCATGTCCACTTCTCCCTGCCCCGAACGTCGTAAGGATATCGACCGTTCATCAAAGGGAAGAAATACGCCATGACCGCCACCTGCCTGCTCCGCGCCCTGCTGCTCAGCGCCGGCCTCATCGCCGGCGCCGCTTGGGCCGACGACAAGCGCTTCGATCTCGACCTGCCGGCCGGAACCCTCGCCGCCGCCGTCGAGACCCTCGCCCGCCAAACCGACCTGCAACTGCTGTTCGACCGCAAGGCGCTGGACGGCAAGCGCACGGCGGCTCTCAGGGGAACGCTCACGACGCGCGAGGCATTGGAGAAACTGCTGGCCGGCAGCGGACTGTCCTTCCAATTCACGGCGGAGAAGGCGGTGGCGATCAAACTGGCGCCAGCGGAAAAGCTGACGCAACTGGCGCCGATCGAGGTGCGGGATGACGGAGAAACGGGATACGCGGTCAAGCGGGCATCGGCCGCCACCAAGACCGACACGCCGCTCTTGTACACGCCAGTTTCCATCCAGGTGATACCGAAGGCCGTGCTGGAGGACAAGCAGTCCATGACCTTGCCCGATGCCATCAACGGCCATGTGAGCGGCGTACTCGCACGCACCGGCGGCGGCACTCTTTACGATAACTTCGTGATCCGCGGCTTCGCCGGCAGCGGTTTCGGCGACGCGTACCGAAATGGTCTCTACAACCGGCAAGACATCTACGACCTGTCCAACATCGAACAGATCGAGGTGGTCAAGGGACCGGCGGCGATCCTCTATGGCCGCATCGAGCCTGGCGGCCTCGTCAATTACGTCACCAAGAAGCCGCTCGACACGCCGTACCATGCCATACAGCAGCAACTCGGCTCCGATCATCAGTTCCGTACCTCGGCCGATGCCACCGGGCCGATCGACGAAAATCGGACGCTGCTCTATCGGATTAACGCATCCTTTACGGACAACGAGTCGTTCAGGGACTTCGTCGGCAGCAAGAGGGAGTTCGTCGCGCCAACGCTGACCTGGCGCCCCACCAAGGACTTCGAAGCCAATCTCGAACTCGAACGCAAACACGACAGTTTTCAGGCCGACATCGGCATTCCGTCCATCGGCAACCGTCCGGCGCCGATCCCGCTCAACCGGAGCCTGTCCGACGGTCCCCTCCGGGCATCCATCGACAACACGCTCATCGCGTTCGACTGGACCTACCGTTTCAATGAGGACTGGAAACTGACGCAGCGCTATCACCAGCAGAACTGGCAATACAACATGCGCGGCGTGCTGGCCGGCGCGTTGCAGGCGAACAACGTCACGCAGAACAGAAACCTGCTGGTCGGCACGCAGAATGTCGATACGAGCGCTACAAACCTGGACTTGAGCGGCAAATTCGAACTGTTCGGTGCCAAGCACAATTTTCTGGTCGGCGTGGACAATTTCTGGGCCGAAACAGCGTCGCTGCCACAGATATTCATGGCCGCTCCGACCATCAATATCCTTAACCCCGTCTATGGCGCCGTGAACTGGGAGGCGATCACGCCGAACAACAACTTCTACAGGAAGGAGGCATGGTCCGGCCTCTATGTTCAGGACCAGATCACGGTTCTCGACAAGCTCCATGTTCTGGTGGGCCTCCGCCACGACAGCGTGAAAACCGGTTCGGCGTCCTCTCTCGTATCGATGGATACCGCCAAGGCGGCGCGCATAGAGCGCACCGACAAACAACTCAGCCCCCGTCTCGGCGTGCTGTATCAGATCAGAAACTGGTTGTCGGTATACGGGAGCTATACGGAATCGTTCGGCGGAAACAATGGCGTGAGTGCAAGCGGTCAGTCCTTCGATCCGCAGAAAGGCAAGCAATACGAAGTCGGCTTCAAGACCGAGTCGCAGGACAAACGCTTCACATCGACGGTTGCGCTGTTCGATCTGACCAAATACAACATGCTGACCACCGACCCCAACAACGCCTTGTTCCAGATCCTGGCCGGGGAAGCCAAGAGCAAGGGTGTCGAGGTCGACGTCGCCGGACAAGTCACCGGCAAACTCGACCTGCTGGCAACCTATGCGCACACCGATGCCCGGTATACCCGCAACAACAACGGATTGATGGGGATGCGCCTGGAGAACGTGCCGATGAACCAGGGCAGTCTGTGGGGCACCTATCGAGTCAACGATGCCGTCAAGGCCGGATTGGGCGGCGTCGCGATCGGCACCCGGCAGGCCGACGCCAACAATACCGTCCAACTTCCGGGCTATGGCCGGATCGATGCGATGGCGGCCTATACGCAACGTGTCGGACAGCACCGGATGACCGTGCAACTGAACATCAACAACCTGTTCAACAAGGAGTACTACGCGAATTCCGGCGGCAGCCGCACGTCGATCATGCCGGGGTCGCCCCGCAGTTTCCTGGCGTCGCTGAAATACGAGTTCTAAGACGATGGCGCGGCAGTTCCCGGCTTGGCATTTCCTGACTGCCGCCGAACCGACCGACGCCGGCCGGTGCTGCCCATGACACGGAGGCTATGGGCCCGCCTGCACCGCTACGTCGGCCTCGGCATGGCCTTGCCGCTGATGCTTGCCGGGCTGACCGGCAGCCTGCTCGCGTTTCTACCCGAACTGAACCGCATCACCGCGCCACAACTGTTTCCGGCACCGCACGCGGGCAAGATGCTGGATCAGGCCGCCCTGGCCGAGCGCGCCGAAAGCCTGGTCCCGCAGGCACGCATCAACGGCGTCTTCCTGGGAGAAGCCGGAACGGCCTTGGTGTATCTCGCACCGCGTATCGATCCATTGACCGGCAGGCCCGTCGAACTGGGTTTCAATTCCATATTCCTGGATCCCTATACCGGGAACGAACTGGGACGCCGTCAATGGGGTGCCATCTCCACCGGCTGGGTCAACCTCATGCCGTTCATCTACAAACTGCACTTCAACCTGGCGCTTGGAAACATCGGGAAGTGGATCCTCGGCATCACCGCCTTGCTCTGGACCATCGACTGTTTTGCAGGTTTGTACCTCACCTTGCCGGCCAGGCGGCGCAAGCGAAGCGATCGGGAGAACGTCCACGCGGCTTTGCCGACGACGGGAGATTTGTCCGGCCGGCGCAGCTTTCTTGTCCGCTGGAAGCCAGCCTGGCTGGTGAAGAGGCAGGCTTCCGCCTATCGCATCAACTTCGATTTGCACCGTGCCAGCGGCTTGTGGCTGTGGCTGCCGCTGCTGATTTTCGCCTGGTCGAGCGTCTTCATGAATCTGCATGACCAGGTTTATGCGCCGGTGACCCGCCTGGTGCTCGACTACCCGCAACGCCCCTGGGAGGGCTCAAGACTGGACAAGCCGGTGGAAAATCCCCTGCTTGGCTGGCGGCAGGCGCAACAAGCCGCCGAGCGCCTGATGGCTGAGCAAGCGCGACGCCATGGCTTCGTCGTCGAACGCCCGGTCAATCTCTGGATCGACCGCGAACATGGCAACTACCACTACGTCGTCCACAGCAGCCTGGACTTCCAGGACAAGCGTGGACGCACGCAAGCAATCTTCGATGCCGACACCGGAGAACTCAGACAACTGGTGCTTCCTTCCGGACAGCACAGCGGCAGCACCGTTACCCACTGGCTGCAAACCTTGCACGAAGCCAATGTGTTCGGCCTGCCCTACCGCATCTTCGTTTGCATCCTCGGCCTGGCCGTCGCCATGCTGGCGGCAACGGGAGTATATGTCTGGCGGAAAAAACGTCGCGCCCGTCAGAAGTCGGCGGCAAGGCAAGCGGCGGACGGCGGCACCTTACCTATTCGATGAGCACGAGATTCGGATGCAGAATCATGGGCGCCCGGCGCACTCCGCGCGCCCTGCGAGCGCGCAACAATCAGCCTGTGCTTTCCGTCTTCTTGCGCCGCAGGCGGTCGCGGTCGGTTTCGTAGCGGCGGATTGCGCCGGCGCCGAATTCTCCGAACGAGGCATTGATCGCATCGGCAAAACTGCCGATCTTGCCGCCGGCAACCGTCTGCGCTTTCTGGGCTGCATCCAGAGTCGCGAAGGCGTATTTGCTGACGGGGGTCATGACTCCGCGCAAGTCGCTGCCGATCAGGTAGGCCGCCGCAGACGCTTCGATTAGCGGCTTGGGTTCGCCTTCCGCGCCGTAGTCCGGCGCATAGATGACCTGGAATCCACGGCGACGTTCCTTCAGCATGCACTCGGCGGCGCAGTTGATCGAGCAAGTACCTTGGGCATGACCGTCGCCGTAGTGCAGCAGATGCCGCGCAAAGTGGAACTTGCGGCGATCCATGTTGCAAATGACGCAACGGGAATATTTCTCCAGTTCGTTTTCCAGCGGCGCGGGGTCGAGCGCCGGTTCCGTCGTCTCGCCCGCGCCAACCTGGGTCGAGGCGGCCAGCAGCAAGGCGCTGCGCAACAGGGTTCTTCTGTCCATGCGGTTCTCCGATTTCATGCAGATCGATCAGTAGGCCGCGCGAACCGCCAGCAGCCAGTTTCTGGGTTCGCCATACATCATGTAGCTGTTGGTGCCCTGAACACGGGTGAAATAGGCCCGGTCAAACAGATTGTTTACGGTCAGCGTGGTGGTGAATGTCTTGTTGATCTTGTAGCCGACCTGGATGCTGGCCACCGTGTAGGCGCCTTGTTCGCGCGCCTGCTCGGTGGCCGTCGACGTCCCGCTGGCGGTATGGCTTTGACCGTTCAACCCAAAGCCGACGTTGAAGCCGTCCAGTTGTCCGTCCTGGAAGCGGTAGTTCGACCAGAGCTTGAAGAGATGCCGCGGATACCAGTAGCTGATGGGCGCACCCATCGATGCGGCGGTCGAAGTGCTCAACTGCCGCGTAATGAGGTTGGTATAGCTCGTGGAAATA
Organism: uncultured Rhodocyclaceae bacterium; assembly: GCA_964632965.1. Taxonomy (GTDB): domain Bacteria; phylum Pseudomonadota; class Gammaproteobacteria; order Burkholderiales; family Rhodocyclaceae; genus Nitricoxidireducens. The sequence continues at coordinate 30,720 of CAZWFC010000001.1, read as the reverse complement.
TCCCAGCCGCGTGCGGGGCTGCCGGCGATTTCGGTTTCCCACCCCTTGCTCTCGACTTTTCCGAGGGGAAGATAAAAGCCAGGATAATTAGGGTCGGCATACGACCGGTTCTCGTCCCGGATGTTGAAAACGGCAAACGAAGGCGTCAACTTGCCGTCGAAGAATTCGCCCTTGGCGCCGATTTCATATTGGCGTCCCTCGCGGGGCTTCAACGGCGTACCGTCGGACTGAAGATTGCTCTGCGGGACAAAGACATCCGAATAGCTGGCGTACAGAGAAACCTGCTTGGTCAGATCGTAGACCGTACCGGCGTAGGGCGTGATGTGATGCCGAATGGTGGTGCCCGGAGTCCAGCCCGTCTGTGCGGCGGGGGCCACGTTGTGCGATTTGGCATAGTAGTCGGTGGAGCGCCCGCCCAGTACCAGGGTCAGCGGATCGGCAAGGCTGAGACGAACTTGTCCGTAAAGTCCTTGCTGCCAAGTGATGTTTTCGCTACCAGTCCTGAAGCCGACGTTAATTTCCGGAACATTCGGCGGATCGTTGAAAACGACGTTCGTTACGTCCAGTACAGCCGCCATCCCCGTCTGGTTGCGATTGACCCCTTTGCCGGCGCTCCGGTACCAACTGTAATTAGCGCCGAGCAGGAGGTTGTGGGTCCGGCCCAGCAATTCGAAGGGGCCGGAAACGTAGGCATCGAGGTCCTCCGAACGGTAGTGGTAGTCGAATTCCCGACGCGTGTAGGTGGCGGTGTTGGTGAGCGGATTGACGCCGGTGGTCAGGTAGGCGTCCTTGAAATGCTGGAATGCATCGCGTTGGATGACGCTGACTTTGCCCACCCAGCGGTTGTCGAAGCGATGCTCGATCTCGGCGCTGAGATCGGCCGAGCGCCATAGCGTCTTGTTCCAGGTCGGGAGATGGTTGAATGACCGATCGACGTTGAGCAGTGTTCCATTGGTGTAGGTCGGGAGCCCCGAAAACGAGGGGGTTTCGTCACGCTGTCCCGTTGTCGACACCCGAACGGTCGTTGCCGGCGACAGGTCGACTTCCAGGACGCCATAGGCTAACCAACTTTTGTCATAGACCCGATTGACGAACCAGTCCTTGTCGATGGCCGAGGCGACAAACCTTCCGCGCACGCTTTTGTCTTCGTTCAGCGGGCCGGTTACATCGGCTTCAATTTTCTTGTTGTTCCAAGATCCGACGGTGCCAAGAACATAGGCGCCGAAGCTGTCCCGCGGCCGTTTCTTGACCATGTTCACCGTCCCGGCAAAGGAACCCGAGCCTTGCAGCAAACCCGCCGAACCCCGCTGCACCTCGATGCGATCGTAAATCGCCAGGTCGAACTGGCGGTTGCCACTGAAGGGAAACAGGGACGGCACGCCATCGTAGCGGATGTCCAGCGCATTGCCGCGAGCATGGTATTGGCCTTGAAGGTTGTCGTTCCAGATGGGCTGGACGCCAGCGATCTGGGTCATGGCATCCCAGACCGATACCATGTTCTGGTCGTCCATCTGCTGCCGGGTCAGGACGGACACCGAGTTGGGAATCTCCTTCATTGGCAGGGGAACCTTGCCCGCCACGGTAAGCGCTGGGCTGGTGTACGACCCCGTTCCGTCCGTTTCCGCCCGCAGGCCCTTGACGACGATATCGCTGAGCTTGGTGAGCTTTTCGACTGTCGCTTCCTTGATCGCATAAGCTCCATCCGCGCCCGAATAGGTCAAGCCCGAGCCCGCAAGCAAACGACGCAGAGCCTCGTCTGGAGAGAGGCGGCCGGCCAGCGCCGGGGCCGTCTTGCCTTTTACGGCGTCGGGCGAATACAGCAGTTTGAATCGCGCCTGGACAGCCAGGGCGTCAAGGGCCGCGCCCAGCGGCTGCGCCGGGATGCTGATGGCAGGCAACTCGGCCTGGGCCAGCACAGTGGGCGCTTGAATGATGCCGGCCAGGACGAGGGCCGGGCACAAGGCGGTACGGCGCAACACGACGTAAACCAGATGACGACGGACGTGTTGCAATGCTGTCTTTCGGTCTTGCATGGTGATCCCCGCTAATGTTTCGGCTGCCGGATTTGCAGCTACAGTCGGGGAGATGCGCCGAGAGGGCTGATACCTCATGTGACACGATGCCGCACCCTTGCGTTCTTCATGCTTGCGTGCGCGATCGGGCGGCAAATGACGCGCGGCTTAACGCCGTTTCATAACGAACCGGCGCTCTCCGATGGGTTCCACCTTGAGTCCATGCACCTGGGCGACGGCCCAGAGCACTTGTTCCGGCTGCTGCATGTCGAAGTTGCCGCTGACGGTCAGCGCGGCGACTTTCGGGTCCGGAATATCGAGCCGGATGCGAGTCTGGCGGGCCATTTCGTCCGCCACCTCGGCTAGGGGCGTGGCGGCGAAACGCCATTGACCGAGGCGCCAGGGCGCCACGTCGCTCGCGGCGATAGCCGTTTCGCCGGTGATGCGGGTTTGGTCGAACTCTACGCGCTGACCGGGACTGACGAGGTGCAGACCGCCACCCACATGGACCTCCACCAGGCCCTCGGCCACGGCGACACTGCCGCCTTCCGGCCTTCGCACCACGGCGAATCGGGTACCGATGTCCTTGATGCGCACGCTGCCCAGACTGACCTCCAACCCATGCGAGGCATGGTCGCCGATGTCGAAATACGCCTTCCCCTGTAAGAGTTGAACGCGCGGGGGATTGCTTCGGGCGATAGTGACGGCGCTGTCGGCATCGAGCACGAGTTCCATGCGCGGCGCGAGGGCGATGCTGCGATGCTGGCCGGGGGTCGTTTCGTAACGCAGGCTTTCCACCGGGACGGGAATGAGGAAAACCAGCAGCGCCACGGCCAGGGCGGCGCCCAGGCCGGACCAGGGGAGAAATCCTCGCCAGCGGGGCGGGGCTACTATTTCCGCAGCGGGCCGAGGCTGCCGCAGGGCAGGCAGATGTGGGGCAAGTCCGTCGAGCGTCCGCCAAGTGTCTTTGAGGCGGTCGAATTCCCGTTGGTGGACGACGTCGCCCGTCAGCCATGTGTCCAAGGCGCGCTGCTCCTCGGGGCAAAAGTCGGGAGCCCGGGCACGGATGAACCAGCGCAAAGCCTCCTGAGCGACATCGGCGTGGCTCATGGGACGTTGCCCTGTCGATCAATCCCGGCACGACAGGCATCGAGCGCCCGCATCAGGTGCTTCTCGACGGCACTCACCGAGATGCCGAGCCGGGCTGCAATCTCAGGATAGGAGAGTCCTTCGAACTTGTGCAGGATGAAGGTTTCGCGGCAGCGGGGCGGCAGCCCGGCCACCACTTCCAGCAGCAAGCCAAGGGCTTGCCGGTCTTCCGCCAGAAGGTCGGGCGATGGCGCGGTATCGGCTGGCTCGTCCTCGTCCCCATCGACTCTGGGCGTGCCACGCCAGCGTGGCGAGCGTTGCGCTTCGGCGGCCATGTTCCGCGCCGAGGAAAACAGGAAGCCGCGCGGATGGCGCACGTCCGCCATGGCCACTTCCCGCGACAGCAGGCGCAGGAACAGTTCCTGCACCAGATCGGCGGCGAGTTCGCGGCAAGACACCTGCTTTGCGAGGAAACGATGAACGCTTCCGTAATGTTCGCGATACAACTCGGCAATGGCGGATTTGGTGTCTGACATGGCGACTACGACATGCCGCTGGGAGGGCGAATCGGGGCATCGCCTGCCATAAACCCGGCAGAGGCCCGCAAGGCGAAAAGAGGCGCGAAGATTCTCATTCGAGAAGAATCAGGTTGGATCGCCAGATCATCACCGAAGCAATGGCGGCGAACAACAGGAAACCGCCGACCGCCACCGCCGCCAGCCGGGCCGAAACCGCTGGAACAATCCCGGCAAGGCTTGCCACGCGGCGAAACGGCTGGATGGCGCCGACGCCCAGACCCGCCGCCGTGGCGGCGAAGATGGGAATGTAGAGCCAGTAGCCCTGGCGGTCGTATTCCGGCTTGAGAATGCAGAACGGGCAGTGGTGATGAGGATGCTCGTAGAGGTAAAGCGAGAGAAAGGAAAGAATGCCAGCGATGGCGGCGGCGAAAGCGGCGGCACTGGCGAGGGCGACGAGATAGCCGCCGCGCTGCCGCCGGGCGCAATAGCCGGCCGCAGCGACGGCGCACGCCAGCGCGGCGTAGAAGCCCGCCAGTGCCGGGCCGGGCGGCAATGCCGAGAGGTCGCCCGACAACCCCTTCGTCTCGCCCGAGAACAGGCTGCCGCAGCAGGAGGTGATGACGTCGGCCTTGAGACCGAGGAAGTACGCCAACTGGAACGCGAAAGCCGCGGCGAGCACCGGCAGCAGGGCTACCAGCAGGCCGTACTTGATCCGCACCAGCGGATAGTCCGGGGCACGGACATCGACATGGTTGATCGCCAGCCACATGGCGGCGAGGAAGAAAACCGCCATCTGTGCGATCAGCGCCGGAAACCCCCAGGCATTGGCATTCAAGGTGCCGACCGCGCACATGGCGCCGACGAACATCACCGCCATCTTGTCGGCGTTGAAAATGAACAGCAGCAGGGCGACCAACTGGATGGCGAAAACGAAACTGAGCAGCGTGGAGAAGAGGTAGGTGCGTCGCTCCAGTTGCAGTTGCAGTTCGGAGCCGCTGGCGATATCCCAGCGGCGAATCACTTGCAGCGCGAACGGTGCGGCGGCCAGCAGCATCGCCACGCCCAGCCCGGAGGCGAGCAGCAGCGCGATGATCGCCGGCTGAAAGATCACGACTCGACCAACCGCCCGTCGCGCATGCTGACGACGCGATGCACGGCGATGGATTCGACCACCAGCGGATCGTGGCTGGTCAGTAGCACCGTGCGGCCTTCGGCGCTCAGCTCTTCGAGTATGTTCATGAACTGCAGCGACAGCGCCGTGTCGAGATTGGCGGTCGGCTCGTCGGCGATGACCACCTCGGGATCGTTGATCAGGGCGCGGGCGATGGCGACGCGCTGCTGCTCGCCGCCGGACAGCCATTCGACGCGCGCCTCGCGGCGATGGGCCAGATGCAATCGATCCAGCAACGCCGTCGCCTGTTCGCGCACCTCACGGTGGGGGCGTCCCGTCGGCGCCGCCGGCAACATGACGTTATCGAGCGCCGAAAGTCCCTTGATCAGGTTGAACTGCTGGAAGACGAAGCCGAAGGTGCGGCGGCGAATTTCGGTAAGGAAGCGTTCGGGCAAGCCCGAAATATCCTCGCCCTTCAGGCGTACGCGGCCCGAGGTCGGCCGCGCCAGGCAGCCGACGAGGGTCAGCAGCGTCGTCTTGCCCGAGCCGCTGGGGCCGCGAAAGGCGGTGACGCGGTTGGCCTCGATGGCGAGATCGATGCCCGACAGCGCCCAGTATTCGTTTGGCCGGCCCTGGTTGAAGGCCTTGCGGATATCCTTGAGTTCGATCATGCCCGCATCACCGCGTCCGGATCGGTGATCGCCGCGCGCCAGATCGGCACCAGCACCGCCGCTGTATAAGGCACCACCGTGAAGAAGAACAGCGTCGCCACGGCGAGGCCGTCGATGGCCGGCGTCAGCGAAAAGCGCGGGTAGAGCACCGCCCAGCCCTTGAGCACCGGTTCGAACAGGGTGGCATCGAAACGGAACACATGCAGGTAGGCGGCGACGTAACCCAGCAGGAAGGCGCTGAGCGAGATCAGCGCCCCCTCCCAGAACTTCATCTTGATGACGTCGCCGGTTTCCCAGCCGATGGCCTTGAGGATGCCGATCTCGCGCTTCTCGTCGGCCGAGAGTCCCGACGCCTTTTCCCAGGCGAGGATGGCGAAGGCGAACAGCGCGCCCGACAGCACAGTCAGCACGATGCCCTCGCGCCAGTCGAAGATCGACGCATAAGTGCGCAGCACTTCCTCGCGCAGGATGGGGCGCGCATCGGGCAACGCACTCGCCAGTTTGGTCGCCACGGTGCGCACTTCCTGCGGATTGGCCACCGACAGCGCGATATCCGTGTAATGCCCCGCCGGATACTCGAAAAAGGCGCGGAAGTCCTTCTCGGACAGCAGCACCAGGTCGGCGCTCGCCAGCTCCGAGCGCTGCGGCAGGACGGCCGAAACCGTGAAGGCGAACAGCCGGCCCGAATAGGAACGGAAGGACACGGTGTTGCCGACGATCAGCCCGCGCTCGCGCGCCAGCGCCGGGCCGATGTGCAGCGTGCCGTCGGTGACTTCGTGCGGCGGCACCATGAACGTGTAGTTGGCCTTGACTACCGGATCGTAGTAGTAGCCCCAGAGGCGGCCCTCCTTCCGCTGCACGCCGCGAATGCGGCCGATGCGCTCCAGGTAGCCCGGCGGAATCAGATCGTGGCGCCCGGCGACCATGCGCTGGAGTATCACCTCCGGCGTTCCGGCGAGCACGGCGGTCGCCTCCTGGCGCAGGGCATGGGTGAACAGCATCACCGAAGCGAGCACGAACACCAGCACGCTGTACACGGCCAGCAGGCCGAGATTGCGGGTCTTGCGCCGCGCCAGCGATGCCAGCGTGAAGTCAATCAGGCTGCGCTGCTTTTCGATCCACGGATTCATGAGGTTGGGGCGGCAGCAGGCTGCCGGTGGGAAAGTGCTCCAGGGCGAGCGGGTGGTCCTGAAAGGCCGAGTGCAGATCCGCCTGCGTCGGATGGCGCGTGTAGCGCGCCTCCGTGAATAGCGCAAGATCGGTGAGGCCGAGCCGGGCCGCGAGTGCGGCGGCTTCGGCCCGACCGGCGGCGCGCATGTGCGCCAGTTGCGCGGCATCGGCGAAGGTGAGGAAAAACACCGCGACCGCCGCAGCCAGTGCCACGAAGGCGCGGGTCGATGGCCGGCTCGTCACAGGAACTTCCTCACCGTATCGACCACCTTGTCCACCGGCGTGCCGAGATCGAGCGTGGCGGCCAGCCGTCCGTCCGGCCCCACCACATAGGTCTGCGCACTGTGATCGACGGCATAGCTGCCATCCGGCCGCGCCGGCTGCTTCACGTAACCCGCGCCGTAGAGCTTCGCCACGGCCGCGATTTCCGCCGGCGAACCGGTGACGCCGATCATCTCCGGATGGAAGAAGGCCGTGTATTCCTTGAGGCCGGCCGGCGTATCGCGCTCGGGATCGACGCCCACCAGCACCAGACGCACCCGCGCACGTTCCGCCGCCGACAGCCGGTTCAGCGCCTGCGCGCCGTTGCCGAGGAAGGTCGGGCAGATATCCGGGCAGTTCGTGTAGCCGAAGAACAGGATCAACACCTTGCCGCGCAAGACCCTGGTATCGAAGGGGCCGGCGGAGGATTGCAGCACGAAATCGCCGCCGGCCGGAGCATCCGCGGGCGAGCGGGCATCGGAACAGGCGGCAAGCAAGGCGACGGCAAGAACGGCGAGAAAGCGGACGGGGATCGGCATGGCGCGGCGAAGCATAGCAAGAACGGCCGTCCCGGCAAGGTTCCGGGACGGCCGTCGTAAAAACTTTCGTTGGCGACTAGAGACGGTTGGCTGCGCGCATCAAGGCGCCGCGCAGGGCGATGGTGAGGCTGGAGCCCATGCCGATGCGCTGCGCCACGGCCGGCAGCAGGATCAGCGAAGCGAGCGCGAAGCCTGCGCCGAGCAGCAGCGAAGACATCTCGATGTCGTTTTCCCGGCGGGCGGGTTGCTGGTTCATGTCCGTCTCCCATCTTGATCAGAGCCTGGAGGGAATGCTAATGCCGGCGGAAGCAAATTGGGATGCGACATGTTGTCGCAGGGGGCAGAACCTTTCGCTGCCGGCCCGCCCGACTCAGGCTGCCGCCGGGGCGTCCGGCACGCGGCAACGGCAGTTCTTCCTGCCGTTGCCGCGCCGCTGGCCGCTGGGTTCGAGCATGCCTTGCCGACGCAGGCCGCTCAACGAACGGGAAACCGTTTCCATGGTCAAGGCGGTGATGTCGGCGATGTCGCGCAAGGACGGCAGCTCGATCTCGATGAAGGCTTCGCCGTCCCTGTGCGGCACCAGCAACTGGATCAGGCGCTTGACCCGGTCGATCGCCTGTCCAGCCCGCAGCCCCATCATTCTGGCGGTGCGTCTCTCGGCCCGGGCCAGGGCGTTCATGAGGAAGTCCGCCTGCGGCGCCGTTGCCCCGGGCCAGGGCGACAGTTTCGTGGGCGTCAGCGCCGTGGCGCCGAAAAAGCACAGGCCGAACATCCGGGTTTCGGCGCCGACGATGTCTCCCGGAACGGCGAGGCCCGCGAACACCAGGCGGCCGTCCGCGCCTTCGGGCGCATCCAGGCGCACGACGCCCGATATCACGCGCCATGCCGAACCCGATGCGCCTGCTTCATGGATGCGCTCGCCCGGTGCATGATGCCTCGCACTCGACGTGCCATCGTCACTTGCGGCGGCGGACAAGGGCTCCGCTTTCAAGAACGCTTCAGCGGATTGCCGCAACCGCATATTCATATCGCAACGTTTCGCCCGGCCTCGCTTTTTGCCAGCTTCCTTTGCAAGGTGCGCCGATGCATCTGCAGGGCGCGCGCGGCGGCGGAAATGTTGCCGCGGCAATCGGACAGCACCTGCCGAATGTGGGCGGACTCCAGCCGTTTGAGCGGCAGCGGCTTGGCGTCGGCCCGTTCATGCTGTCCGGCGGTGTCGTTGCGCAAGGCCGCGACGAGGGTGTCGATATCGACCGGCTTGAGCAAATAGTCGTCCGCCCCGAGCTTGATGGCTTCCACCGCCGTTTCGATGCTGGCGTAGCCGGTCAGCATGAGGATGCGCATCGCGGGGTTCGTCGCCTTCAACCGGGGCAGCAGGGTCAGGCCGGAAACCGCGCCGAGTTGCAGATCGACCACTGCGAATCCGGTTTCACTGTCGACCAGGCGCAGAGCCGAGGCCGCATCCGGGGCGATCCTGACTTTGAAACCGCGCCGCCCGAGCGCGCGGGCAGCCACGCTTGAAAAACGGCGGTCATCGTCGATGAACAGGAGCTTCAAGGCGACCTCCCGCTGGTCAATTGATGGGCCGGTCCGTCGCCGCAGCAGCGACATCGGTAGGCGCTGCGGATGCGCCGGCTCGCCGCCGCAATTCGGCGAGCACGCGTGCGCTATCGGCACGCGACTTGACCAGTGCCTCGCGCCGGTCGCTCTCCTCGATCAGTCGGGCCGCCTGCTTCCGCCATGTCTGCATCTGTTCGCTTCGCTCGTGATGCGCATGATGGGAACGGTGTGCGGTAAACCAGCGGTGTGCCTCTGCGGCATCGGCCGCCACGCCCTGACCGATCTGGTACATCAGTCCGATCTGGTATTCCGAGATGCGGTCGCCGAGTGCAGCGGCATGGCGATACCAGTGCAGGGCCTGCGCGTAGTCAACCGCCACACCGTCGCCGTGCTGATGAATCACCGCCAGGTTGTAGGCGGCGTCGGCATTGCCTTTCTCCGCCCAGCGTTTCCAGATCGCCAGAGCCGTCGCGGTTTCGCCGTTCTTCTGCAACTTCGCCGCGTGCCGCAGATCACCGTCGGCGTCGCTGCCGCATGCCAGGCTCGACCAGATCAACAGGGGAGCGAGGCATGCTCCCAGAACAATTCGCGGCAACATTCTCATGGCGGGGCTCACGTTGTAATGGAGGGATTCCCGATATCGAAACAGCCCGCTGACCACAAACACGTCACGTCTGTCAATGACCGGAAACAAGTAAAGCGTATTCCATTGCCCCCGGTTTGCCCATTGGACATATTGTCGCAGGGCGTCGGGGTGGCGCGCCCCTCGTCGTCGCGCACGAATCCGCCGGCCTGCGCCGCAACCTTCAGCGGTGGATACCGGAATCGGGCATGGAGTGCAGTACGGGACGCTGCGTTGCAGCGGAAAGGATTTCGCGCGAGCGGGCGACATCCGTCATCGCCGCTTGCCGCGACTCATGCCGGAGCATGTCCGGCAGAGCTTGTTACTGCGCCGGATCGCTGATGAAACCGATCCGGACCAACCCCGCCTTGGCCGCCAGGGCCATCACCTGAGCCACCTTCTCGTAATGCACATGCCGGTCGGCGCGGATATGCACCTCCGGCTGCGGCTGCTTCGGCGCTTCGGCGGCGAAACGCTGCGGCAGGGCCTCCAGGGCGACCGCCTCGCCGTTCCAGAACAGCTCGCCGCTTTCGCGAATGCCGAACTCGATGTGCTCGGGCTTGGTGACGTTGGCGCTCGAAGAGGCCTTCGGCAGGTCGATTTTCACCGCGTGGGTCAGCAGCGGCGCGGTGACGATGAAGATCACCAGCAGCACCAGCATCACATCCACCAGCGGCACCACGTTCATGTCCGCCATCGGCGCCTGGCGGCGATGCTTGTCGAAGCGTCCCTGTGCCATATCGCCGTTCCTCAGCGCTGCGCCAGCGGTTGCTGCGCCTGGCCGTTGCCGGTCTTCACGGTCAATAGCACATACAAGTCATGGGCGAAGCCCTCCAGGCGCGACAGCCACATGCGGTTGCGCCGGTTGAAGGCGTTGTAGGCGAGCACGGCGGGAATGGCGACGGCCAGGCCGAGGGCGGTCATGATCAGTGCCTCGCCCACCGGGCCGGCAACCTTGTCGAGGGTGCCCTGCCCGCTCATGCCGATCTGCACCAGAGCGTGGTAGATGCCCCAAACGGTGCCGAAGAGACCGATGTAGGGCGCCGCCGAGCCGGCCGAAGCCAGCACCGTAAGGCCGTGTTCGACGCGGGCGGCTTCCTGGTCGACCTCGTTGGCAAGGACGCGGGTCAGGTATTCGGCCATGCCGCCGGCCACGGCTAGGCTCTGCGTTCCCTGGCGCTCGCCTTCCTCGGCCGCTTCGGCAGCCCGCTCCACCAGCCTGGCAAAGGCGTTGTCGGCCGGACGCGCCGCCAGGGCACGGCGAACGTCGGCGAGCGAGTCGGCCTGCCAGAAGTCATTGAGGAAGGCATCCGCACTCCGCTGCGCCAGCGTGTTGGCGAGCGCGCGCGTGACGATGAGGTACCAGCTCGCCACCGAGAGCAGCAGCAGCACCCCCAGCACGGCCTTGCCCACGCCGTCGGCCTGGGTGAGAAAGTGGGCAAAGCCGAGTCCTTGTTCCATGAATCAGTTTCCTTGCAGGATGAATTTGAAGGGTTGCAGGGCGACGGCGCGCACCGGCTGGCCGTTGCGGCTGGCGGGCATGCAGCGCCATGTGCGCACCGCCGCGAGCGCGGCGTCGTCGAGGCGCGGATGGCCGCTGCCGGTGGCGACGCGGGCCGCGGCGACATGGCCTTGCTCGTCGAGTTCGACGCGCAGGGTCACCGTACCCTCTTCGCTGAGGCGCCGCGAGATCGACGGGTAATTCGGCGGCGTGCGCTCGGGGCAGGCGACGGAAAGTTCGGAGCCGAGAGTCACCGGGCCGACCGGCTTCGGCGCCGGGGCCGGCGGCGCCTCGATCGCCGGCGCGGGCGGGGGCGGCGGGGCGGCGTATTCCGTGGGCGCAACGACCGGAGTTGCGGCGACCAACTGCCGGGGTTGCGGCTTCTCCACCGGCCGCGGCTTGGGTGGCGGCGGCTTGGGCGGGTCCTCGACCCTGGGTGCCGGCGGCGCGATGAAATTGACGAACAGCGTCACGGCCTCGTCCGGCGTCGGGATCAGGCGATGACTCCACAAACCCCAGAGGACGGCCGTATGCAGGGCGAGCACGATGGCCAGCCCCGCCGCATCCACTCCACGCTCTGTCGTTTGCCCGCTTGCCATGGTCCAGATTTTACAGGCGGCCGGCCATGCCGCCGCCCGCCTGTGCGAAAGGGCGACAGGGTAATCCCTTCACCCGCGGCAGCGCTGCGACAAATTGCCGCAGCCGGGTGGCGGCATCGTCCGCCGCAGGCGGCTGCCGCGGCGGACGGTCGACAATCCGGCTCAGAACTTGACCGTCAGGCCGGTGTAGATCGAACGCCCCATGCCGGGAACGGAAACCCCGTAGGGCACGCCCGTCGACATCGTGCTGCCCTGTCCGACATACGCCCCGCCCAAGGGATCGGCGTAATGCTTGTTCAGCAGATTCTCGATCCCCACATCCAGCCGGACTGTCTTCCAGTCGTAGCTGCTGCGCAGGTTGAGCAAGCCGTAGCCGCCGGTCCTGAGTTCCTTGCGTACCGCCTGGAGGCGCGTCTTGGCATCCACCAGTCTTGCTTCCAGGGTGTTGGTCCAGCCGCCGAGGCGCTGCTCGACGGCCAGCTTCACGTTCAGCGGCATGATGTTGTAGAGATTGTCGCCCGTCGTCAGGTTCTTGCCATTGACGTAATTCAACCCGCCCAGAAACGTGAAGCTGCCGTAGCCGGCGGTTTTCGCCAGCGGCATGCGGCCGGAAACGTCCATGCCATAGAGGCGGGCGGTCTGGTTGGCGAGGGTGAGGTTGGCAAACCCGTCGGTCCGTGTGGTGCAGGTCTTGCCGACGGAGGCGCAGGTCACGGCATCGATATAGTTCTGGACGCGCGTGTAGTAAGGCGTGGCTTTCAGTTCCCATGCCTCCCGCGCCGCATCGTGCCAGCTGCCCGTGACGCTCAGCGTATGCGCGGTTTCCGGCTTCAGGTCCGTGTTGCCGACATAGCCGTTGCCGTCGCCGAACCAGTTGTTCATGTTCATCACCATGGTGCTGCCGCTGGACCAGGTGTAGCGCTCGTACAGGTTCGGCGAGCGGACCTTCCTGGCGTAGCCGGCCTCGAAGGCCTGGCTCGTGTCCGGCGTGTAGCGCGCCAGGGCGGTCAGGTCCACGTTGCGGTCGGTGCGCTTGCGGTCGCCGGCGTTGAACGCCGCCGCCTGGGCCGGATAGACGGTGCCGGTGGACTTGTAGCCCTGTACCGTTCCCGTATCCATCTTGACGGTCTCGTGGCGCAACCCCACCTGGCTCAGCCACTGCGGGCTCCAGCGCGCCTCCCATTCGGCGAAGGCGCCGAAACGGTCGCGCCGGCCGTCGTTGATGTTCCAGAACGTGAGCGGCGACATCCCGCCGGTGCCGGACGGATCCCACCAGTCCCTGAGACGATAGCGCTGGTATTCGCCGCCCACCCGGATGATGTCGCGCTCGGAAAGCGCGATGTCGGCCTTGACCAGCGCACCGGTGTTTCTCCCTTCCGTATCCATCGGCATGCCGGGCGTGGTCGTGGAGTACCAGAACAGCTTGTCGTCGCCGAAGTTCATCTTGTGGCGCGTCTTTTCGTCATACACGCGGGCTTCCAGTGCCCCCCACTGGTATTGCCCCGTATAGCGCAGGTTGATCTGCTGGCTGTCGTTTCCGGTCATGTCCATGCGCTGGTTCGGGAAGCCCTGGTAGGGGATGTCCTGAAAGCCCAGCTTCAGTTCCAGCAGATGGTTTTCGTGGCGCAGCGCGAAACCGAGCGCGTGATTCTGCGATTTGTAGCGGGAAGACCCGACCACGTCGCCGGGGAGCAGGTTCCCCGGCTTGTCCGATCCGGTGGCGCTTACCGCCTTGAAGTCCTTCGCCGCCCGGTAGTCGCCGGACTGCGCGCTTGAACCGCTGTATGTCAGGTTCAGTTTCTCGCCCGCGATCGTCGCCGACAGATTGCCGCCCTGGGCATTGCCGTTGCTGCGATAGAAGATGCCGGCCTGGCCCTTGACCAGGGGGCCCTGCCCGGCCGCCGCGAACTCGGGCGCCGCCGAGGAGACCGCGATGGTGCCGCCGATGCTGTCGCCGCCCATGCTGACCGGCGTGATGCCGGCGAACACCTTGACGCTGCCGACGCTGGACGGATCGATGTAGGACAGCGGCGGATTCATGTGGTTGGCGCAAGCGGAAATCAGGTCCATGCCATCGACCTTGACGCGCACGCGGTCGTCGGCCATGCCGTGGATGGCCGGCAGGCTGGAAACGCCGCCGGCGCCGTAGAGACTGACGCCGGGGATGTCGCGCAGCAGGCCGGCCGTGTCGCTGGTCGACGCCCGCAGGGGCGCCAGGTCGGCCCCGGCGACAGCGGCGGAATTCGTTTCGATCTTCGGCGCCGCAACGACGACCGGGGTGAGCTGGGCTTCCTGCGCCTGGCCGGCGAACGGGGCGGCGGCCAGCAGCAGTGCGAGGGGTTTCAGCGCGAACCTGACGGGACTCTTCATGATGATTTTTGGAAGGAAACGTGAAAGTCCGTGATTCTAGGTGCGCGCCCGCCCGCGCCCCTGCGACACAGCGTCGCATGCGGCGTTATGCCGCACGGCAATCATGACGAATCGATGGTGCGGCAAGATGCCGCGCGGCAATCCGCCGCGCGACAACGTGCCGCATTCCCAGCACCGGCAGTGTCCGATTTAATGCCGCCTCACTTAAGGCATAGGCGGCTTCGTTTCGTCGCGACCCGGCGGATCGGCGTTGCCTGCCAATGGAAAATTCTTCGACAGGCGCAATGGGACTTTTTTTTCCTGATTACGGAACACCGCTCGGCAAGCCGCGCGGCCAGACGCTCTCCTTCGCCGGCGTGGCCGCAGGGCATGCGGCGCTGCTCGTCCTCGTCGCGCTCGCCGTTCCGGCCGAGCGGTTCGCCGATCTGGCGCGCCCCTTCACCGCGCGCCTGATCGAATCGGCGCCGGAAGTTCCGCCGCCGCCTCCGCCCAGGCAGACACCGCGAAAAGCCAGACCCGCCCCGCAGCCGGTCCTCGCCGCCGACACACCGGCACCGCAGGCCGCGGCATTCGCCGTACCGCCCCAGCCGCCGGCACCGCAGGCCGCGCCGGCCCCGGCGCCGATCGCCGCACCCGAAGCGGTGCCGGTGACAGCCGCCCGCTTCGACGCCGATTACCTCGACAACCCCAAGCCTGTCTATCCGCACGCCTCGCGCCGCCTGCGCGAAGAGGGCCGCGTGCTGCTGCGGGTTCGCGTCAGTGCCGCCGGCCTGGCCGAGAAGGTCGAAATCAAGCTCAGCAGCGGCTTCGCCCGCCTCGACCAGGCCGCCGAAGAGGCCGTCAGCCGCTGGCGCTTCGTTCCCGCGCGGCGCGGCGACGAGACGGTCGCGGCCTGGGTCCAGGTCCCCATCACCTTCAACCTTCAAGGGTAGCTTCCATGCACTCCGATCTCGGCTTGGCTCATTTCTGGCAACAGGGCGATCTGGTCACCCATTCCGTGGCAGTCCTGCTGCTGCTGCTGTCGATCGCCGGCTGGTCGCTGACCATCACGCGCTTCGTTCTCCAGCTCCGCTTCAACCGCGCCATGGAGCAGGCGCCGCAGACGTTCTGGCAGGCGCGCACCTTGCCCGAAGCGCTCGCGGCCATCGAAGGCGCGGACCGCACCGGGGCGTTCGCCGGATTGGCCCGCGCCGGCACTCAGGCCGCGCAAATCCACGGCTGCCCGGCGGGACGCAACCTGGGTGCGGGAAACGCCGACTGCGGCAGCTGCGCCCAGGCGGCGGCGGAATGCCATGCCGCGCGCGGCCTCGGTGCCGGCGTCAGCCTCAACGAATGCGTGACCCGTGCGCTGCGCAACCACATGCTTCACGCCCAGGCCGGGATGGAAAGCGGCCTGACCTTCCTGGCGTCGGTGGGATCGACGGCGCCGTTCATCGGTCTGTTCGGCACGGTATGGGGCATCTACCATGCGCTGGTCGCGTTGTCCGGCTCGACTCAGGTGGTGCTGGACAAGGTCGCCGGCCCGGTCGGCGAGGCGCTGATCATGACCGCTGCCGGCCTTTTCGTCGCCATTCCCGCCGTGCTGGCCTACAACGCGCTGACGCGCGGCAATCGGCTGGTGCTGGCGCAGCTCGACGGCTTCGCGCACGACCTGCATGCCTTCCTGACCACCGGCGCACGCCGCCCGGCGGAGAGCTTCCCGTCCAGCGCGGCAACGCGCCCGGCCGTCGCCGCGGTGGCAACGGCGAGGGCCGCGTGATGGCCTTCGGTTCCTTCAACGAAGGCGCAAACCAGGCGCCGATGGCCGAGATCAACACCACGCCCCTGGTCGACGTGATGCTGGTGCTGCTGGTCATTTTCATCATCACCGCGCCGCTCTTCCATCAGGCCGTGCCCATCGACCTGCCGCGCGTCGATTCGACCCGGCTCGACGACAAGCCCGTGGTGGTGAAGCTGGCCCTGGACGGCCCGGGCAACCTGTACCTCGACGGCATCCCGACGACCCGCGCCGATATCCATGCCCGCCTCAACGAACTCGCATCGTCGCAACCGGAACTCCACCTGCGTGCCGACCGCGGCACGCCCTACGAAAAAGTGGCCGACATCCTGGCCGTGGCGCAGAACGCGGGGGTGACGAAGATCGCCTTCGTCACCGAATCGCCGCGCTAGCTGCCCGTCGGCCGGACGGAAAACCTCATTCAATCCAGATAACGGAGTCAAGCACCATGATCCGCAAACCCAATGCGGCAGCCGCCATCGCCGCCCGCCGTCCGCTGCCCGTCGCCGTCGCGGCGGCCATCGGCCTGCTCTGCGCCGGCAGCGCCGTTGCCGAAGACAACGAAACCCGGCTCAAGGAAGTGAGCGTTTCCTCGGACACCGACAAACCGATACAACTGCGTACCGAACTGGGCAAGCTGACCGAGTACACGCCGATCTCCGGCGCCGTCGTGGGCAAGGAGGAAATCGAGCACCTGCAACTGGTCAACAACCTGCTGGAACTCGGCAAGCGGGTGCCCGGCATCAGCATGGTCCGCAACATGCGCATTCCGGACGGCGGCAAGTTGTACACCGAGAACCGCATCGACGGCATGCGCGCAACGGCGACCAACACATCGGTATTCGACGAAGTCGATGGTGCGGATATCGAACGCATCGAAGTCATCACCGGTCCGGCTTCCGCACTCTATGGCAGCGGCGCACTGGGCGGCACGATCAGCGTGTTCACCCGCCAGCCGCCGGAGCGCTTTCAGGCCAGGCTGTCGCAGGAGGCCGGCAGCTGGGGCTTCCTGCGCACGCAAGGCAGCGCCGGCACCGGCTTCGCCGATGGCCGCTTCAGTTTCATCGTCACCGGCAGCAGCATGGACAACGGCGGCTGGCGCAAGAGCAGCGCCCCGTCGGCCCAGGATGCCGCAGCCGAGCACAAGGACGGCCTCAATGTACGGGCGCAGTTCCGGCCGACCGACTCGACCCGGATCACCCTCGGCCAGAGCCAGCTGCGCTACGACTATCGCTGGGCCGGTTCGCTGCCGCTGAATGCGAACGAGGCGGCCAAACTGAAGAACGTGAGCCTCAACGGCGCGAACCTGCGCGAAACCTATTTCGACAAGGACTGGCGGCAGGTCGTACCCGGCACCTTCGGCCAGTACATCGACACCTACAAGACCACGTCGTTGCGGCTCCAGCAACTGATCGGCGAGCGCGGGGAGTTCTCCATCGCGCACAGCAGGATCACCGACGACGGCATCAACAACGGCAGCGG
The DNA here is from genome assembly GCA_964632965.1 of uncultured Rhodocyclaceae bacterium. Classification (GTDB taxonomy): domain Bacteria; phylum Pseudomonadota; class Gammaproteobacteria; order Burkholderiales; family Rhodocyclaceae; genus Nitricoxidireducens. The sequence goes on along the minus strand of CAZWFC010000001.1, from coordinate 13,438 downwards.
CGGTTCCGGCGGCGCCAACAGCGTGATCTGCGACAACGTGGCCGTCGGCTGTGCGGCCGTCAACGGCAGCGCAACCGTCACGAACACCGTCAAGAAGTCGGCGGCGACCACGAAGACGACCCTGGCGATGTACCGGCAGGAATTCGACCTGGCCAAGACCACTGCCTATGTCGGCGCCGAGGTCATCGACGTCGCGACCGACTCGACCACCTACAACAACAGCTTCAACGCGCTTCAGGCCCAGGCCGGCATGTGGGCGCAGGGCAGCCTGTCGTCGTCGGGATCGTTGACCGAAACCCGGGAGACCACGCCCTTCGTCCATGTCGAGTTCTCGCCCCTCGAAAGACTGCGGCTTCACATCGGCGAGCGCTTCGGCAAGATCGACTACAACGTCGACGACCGGACCGCCACGAACAAGGACGTGACGATGACGCGCAAGGGCGATGTGCGGCGCCTGGGCGCGACCTACGAACTCGACAAGAGCCATCTCGTCTGGGCCAACTGGGGCGAAACCTTCAACCCGCAATCCACCTCCAGCCTGGTGAATACGAAGACCGTCGGGCAGGCCGCCAACGTGATCGGCGCGGTGCTGGCGCCCGAGAGGGGGCTGACCAGGGAAATCGGCTTCCGCGGACGTTTCCGGGAACTCGGCCTGCACTACGACGTGACCCTCTACCACGCAAAAGCCAACGGCTTCAATACGACGCGGACCTGTACCGCGGCGGAACAGGCGGCCTTGAACGCAGGGGCGACCTGCACCCTCAACGAAGCCGCCGGACAACTCGCCACCCGGGGGCTGGAATCGATGTTCACCTGGGCGGCCGCTTCCTGGCTCGATCTCGGCGCCACCTACACCAACGCCCGCGCCTACTTCACCGACTACAAGACCACCACTTACGACTATGCGGGCAAGTCCTACCAGGCCCTGCCGCGCCAGAAGGTCAACCTGCGGATCGGGGTGAAGCCGGCGCCCGGCTGGCTGGTGGAACTGGAGGGCGATTACACGGCCAGCTATTACCTCGAAACCACGAACAGCCTCGGTTCCTACTCCCGTCCGGATCTCTACAGCCTGCGCGCCAGCTATCGGGGCAAGGACTGGTCGTTCTGGCTGCATGCGCTCAACCTCACCGACCAGAAATACGCCGCCCGCGCCGCGCTGTTCTCGATCGGCGGAGTCTCAAACGTGGTCGGCGCCATAGGCAGCCAGGGCAACAGCGGCTCCTACACGCCGCTGACCCTGCGTGCCGGCGTCTCCTACAGCTTCTGACCCGATCATGAGCCACCTGACACATCGCATCGTGCCGGCATTGCTGACGCTGCTGGCGAGCGGCCTCGTCCTGGCGCAGGACGGGAGCAGCGGTTCGCGTCCGCCCGAGGGCGCCAGCCCGGAGGAACGGCGGGCGTTCTACCAGAAACGGGCGGCGGAGCGCGCCAAGGCGGAAGGTGACGGCGCACCGGCGGCATCGGCGCAGCCCGGCGGCAAACCGGACGCTGCCCAGCCGGGCAGCGGACGCCCCAGCGCAGCACAGATAGCCGAGTGGCGCGCCAAACGCGCCGCGCAGGAAGACAAGGCCGTGCCACCCGCCCCACCGGCTGCGGACGCCGGCCATCGGCACGGCACGGCAACGGAAAAAGTCGCCGCGGGCGCGCCACCGACTGTCGCCGGCAAGCCCGAGGACAGTTCCCGCAGCGGCGGCCGGCCCGGCGGCATGGGCATGCGCGGCGGCGGCACGATCTGGATCTCGGACATGCCGCCGATGCGCGGCGACGCCGTGCGCCCGGAAGGCAGCCGCCGCGGCGGCATGGGCGGCATGGATATGGGGGGAATGGACATGGGCGGCGGGCCGCGCGTCAAGCGCCTGTGGCTGCGCAGCGGCACGGACCCACAGAAGTCGCCGTTCTACCGCGAGGAGGCCGATGCGGCGCCGGAGACCGTCCTCGTCGCGCCGTTCGGCAAACCGGAGGGCGACCCCCTGCCGCCGCCCGCCGCAGGCCAGCGCAATCTGGCCTTCGAAATGCCGGCACAGGGCTTCTACCGCGTGTACGCCACCACCCGCAAGTTGCAGGGGGAAACCCTGAGCGTCAGCGTCGCCAAGGCCGAAGTCGGCAACTTCACCCACGATGCCGAGGAGGAGGAACGCGCCAGGGGCGCCGCCGCCGACCGGGTGCTGGACTCGGCGCCGATCGAGATCGTGCGCGAGCGCCAGCCGAACGAAAAGCCGCTGTTCTTCCGCCTGCGCTCCGGCGACGAGCAGGTCTTCGTCGTCCTGCAGAAGGGCCTGCCCGCGGCGGGGGCGCGGGTGCGCTTCGTCAGCCACCAGGGCTGGACCAAGGAAGCGGTCAGCGACGAGCAGGGCCGCGTCAGCTTCCAGATCATCCGCGACTACTTCCCGCCCTGGAACGAGTTCCAGAAACGCTTCAAGGCGAGCTTCCTGCTCATCGCCGAAGCCAGCGCCGCCGAAGCCGGCAGCTACAAGGGCCAGCCCTACACCGGTGTGCGCTATCAGGCCACCCTGGCCGGCAACTACTACCCGTCGCCCGAGGACTACCGCTCCTATGCCTGGGGCCTCGGCGTCGGCCTGGCGATCGTGCTGTTCGGCGGCGCCGCCGTCTATCTCTATCGCCGGCGCCGGATCAGGCCGTTCCCGGAGGTGCGCTTCGATGACGCCAAATAACGCGTGCCTGCAGGCGGTTCGCGACGCCGTCAATCGCGTCGACTGGAACCGCTTCCGCTTCTGGTTCCAGATCGCCGGCTTCGTCCTCTTCGTCTATGGCGGCTACCTCGCCATCGACCTGGGCTCGCGCCTGCCCTTCTTCTCCTGCGGCTACAACCAGGACGGGCGGGGCGGCGTGTGCTACCTGCTGCCGCTGCAGCACCAGCTGAGCCGCTCCTGGCCGATGCTGTTCAGCGCCGCCAGCCTCGCCATCCTCACCGGCTTCCTCGTCTTCGGCCTCTGGTTCATCGTCCTCAACAAGGGCTGGTGCGGCTTCGTCTGTCCGCTCGGCACGATCCAGGACTGGATCACCGCGTTGCGCCGCCGCCTCGGCATCCGCTACTCGCGCTACAGCCGGGGGCAGTTCGCGCAGCTGACCCGGATCAAGTATGTCCTGCTCGCGCTGACGATCCTGATCCCGCTCGGCATCGGCGGCGGCTTCTTCTCGCGCGACATGGCGACGCCGTTCTGTCTGATCTGCCCGGCACGCATGGTCCTGCCGATGTTCACGGGGGATTTCTCGCAGCTGACCATCGACTTCTCGAGCCGGACGGCGCTGGTAATGACCGCGCTGGGCATGGCGGTCACCGGCCTGTTCCTGGTCGGTTCCTTCGTCAAGAAGCGCTTCTTCTGCTTCTTCTGCCCGATGAGCGCGCTGCACTACCTGATGTCCAAGCCGGCCTTGCTGAAGCTGAAGAAGGACGGCGACAAATGCACCCGCTGCGGCGACTGCTACCGCGTCTGCGACATGGAGATCAAGGCCATCGCCGACGACGTCGACAAGGCCGACATCATGAGCGACGACTGCACCCTGTGCTTCAAGTGCGTCGCCGCCTGCCCGGAACCGGGCGCGCTCAGCGCCACCTTCGCCGGCATTCCCGTCTTCGCAGCCACCGAAGCCGGATTCATCAAGCGCATGCACAAGGGACACACGCCGTGACCACGACATCCACGCCGCAACGCGGCCAGCCGGCCTACAACCTGTCGCGCCAGGCGCGCGAAGCGGAGGTCGCACTCGACCACATCACCGACGATTTCGACGGCAACCCCGCAGCGATGCAGTATTTCTACGACCTGTTCCGCCGCGTCTATATCCAGGGCGAGCCGCTGCCCCACAGCGGCAAGCTGATCGGCACCACCTGCATCCAGGTGCCGGACGAACTCATCTACGCCCTCGGCGCGACGCCGGTGCGCCTGTGCAACGGCTCCTACCATTACGACCAGGTCGGCGCCGACTTCATGCCGGCGAAATCGTGTTCCCTGGTCAAGGCCACGCTCGGCATGCTGCATTCCGAAGCCCCCGTTCCCCGGATCGGCAAGCCCGACCTGGTCGTCAATCCCACCACCTGCGACCAGAAGAAGAAGGCCTCGGCGATGATCGAGGACATGGGCCATGCCGTCTACAACCTGGAGCTGCCCAGCGTCAAGGAAAGCGAGGAGGCGCGGCTCTACTGGCAGCGCTCGGTGCGCCAGTTCGCGCAGAAGCTGCGCGAGGTGACCGGCAGGAAGCTGACGCGCAAGAACCTCAAGGCGGCGATGGCGCGCACCGGCCAGGCCCAGGCCGCCTTCCGCCGGCTGCACGACTTCCGCAAGGCCAGCCCGGCGCTGATGCTCGGCAAGGACGTCTTCCTCATCACCAACGCCTTCTTCTTCGACGACATCGAACGCTGGACCGATGCCGTGGAAAAGCTCAACACGGAGTTGGCGCAGCGCCAGGCCGATGGCTACCAGGCAGCGCAGCGCAAGGCGCCGCGCATCCTGTTCACGGGCTCGCCGCCGGTGTTTCCGAACCTCAAGCTGCCGCTGCTGATCGAGGAAGCGGGCGGCGTCGTCGTCGCCGACGAGACCTGCTCCGCCAACCGCATGCTCTACGACATGACCGCCGTCGACGAGTGGCTGCTCAACGACATGGTGGACAGTCTCGCCGACAGGTACCTGAAGCCCTGCACCTGCCCCATCTTCACGCGCAACGACGACCGCAAGCGCCGCCTGCTGGAACTGGCGCGCAGCTTCGCGGTGGACGGCGTCGTGTACCAGGCCTTCGCCGGCTGCCAGGTGTACGAAATGGAACAGAAGAGCGTCGCCGCGGCGCTAAACGCGGCCGGCATTCCCATGCTCTACATCGAAACCGACTACAGCCCCGACGACCAGGGCCAGCTGTCGACGCGCATCGAGGCCTTCCTCGAATCGATCAAGACCCGCAAGAGGAAAATGACATGAGAACCATCCCCCCCAGCCCCCCTTCCCGCGGAAGGGGGGTGACGCTTGTTCGCGAACGGTGTTCGCTCCGGGCCATCGACTCGCTGCCCTCTTGGGGCGGCCCGGCGGAGGCAGCATGAACTATTTCGCCGGCCTCGACATCGGCTCCACCGCCATCAAGGTGGCGCTGGTGGATGGCGAGGGGAAAATCGTCGGCGTCCATGTCAGGGACTCCGGCAGCCTGTTCCACAAGAACGCCAAGGAAACCCTGCACGTCCTGCTGGAGCAGCACGGCGTCGCGCGCGAGCAGGTGAAATACCTGATCGCCACCGGCTACGGCCGCAAGCTGTTCAAGGAAGCCGACGACTCGATATCCGAGATCACCGCCAACGCCATCGGCGCGCATGAAGTCGGCAAGGCCTTCGGCGGCGTGCGCACCATCATCAACATCGGCGGCCAGGACTCGAAGGCGATACAGATCGATGCCGGCGGCAACGTCGCCAACTTCGTCATGAACGACAAGTGCGCCGCCGGCACCGGGCGCTTTCTCGACGTCGCCGCCCGCAATCTCGATGTCGACCTGGAGGAGCTGGGCGACTACCACTTCAACAGCAAGGGCGCGCCGCTGACCATCAACGCCACCTGCACGGTGTTCGCCGAATCCGAGATCATCGGCCTGCTCGCCAACGGCCACGGCAAGGAAGAGATCATCGCCGGCATCCACTATTCGATCGCCAAGCGCACGGTGCGTCTGGCCAAGCGCGTCGGCATCGAGGGCCGGGTCTATTTCGACGGCGGTCCGGCCCTGAACAAGGGCCTGGTGGCGGCAATCCAGGACGAGTTGCAGCACGAACTCGTGGTGCCGGAGCACGCGCAGACGACCACCGCCCTGGGCGCCGCCATCCTGGCGCGCAGCGAGTTCCTCGCCGAGGCGTCCTGATGCCCGTCGAAACCGTCGTCGGCCTGCCCATGGCCATGGCCCTCGGGCTGGTCTATGGCCTGGGCCCCTGCCTCGTCAGCTGCCTGCCTTACCTGGGCCCGGTGTTCCTCGCCCGCGACTTCAGCCTTCGCCGCTCCTGGCGCGTCGTGCTGCCGCTGTCCCTCGGACGCCTGACGGGCTACTCGCTGTTCGGTCTGGCGGCGGGCTGGGCCGGCCATTTCGTCAAGGCCGGCACCGCCGCCGCGCCGCAGCTGCACCTGCTCGTCGGCGCCGCCGCCCTGATGGTCGGCCTCGCTCTCTTCTGGCAGCGCCGCCCCGCCTGCGCGACGACGGCGGCATCCGCCGGCGACGTCCAGCCGGTGCGGCGCATCGACTTCGCCGGCGCACCGCGGCCGCTGTTGCCGGGCGGCCTGTTCCTGATGGGCGTCGGCATGGCGCTGACGCCCTGCGCGCCGCTGGGCGTGGTGCTGTTCTCGGCCGCGGCGTCCGGCTTGGCCGCCGACGGCTTCCTGCTCGGGCTCAGCTTCGGCCTCGGCGCCATCGTCGTGCCGTCGCTGGTGTATGGCCTCGGCGTCGCTTACATCGGCGCGCGCCTGCGCGAACAGCTGGGGCCGTGGCGCCCGCGCATCGAGGCGCTCAGCGCCGGCCTGCTGATCCTCGTCGGCGTGAGCCAGATCCTCCGGACCTTCTGATTTTCATCGACCGCACTCATGAAACGATACCTTCTGCTGCCCTTGTGGCTGACCCTGGCAAACGCCTGGGCGGCCGGTGAAAAAACACTCCCGGAAATGACGGTCACCGCCGGCGGCGAGGACGACATCGCCGAGCGCCGCCAGGCCGCGACACAGAAAGTCGTCATCAACCGCCAGGACATCGAGGCCATGGGCGCGCTGACGATCAGCGACGTGATGGGCAAGCTGCCCGGCGTCGATGCCGGCACGCCGGGCGCCGACGGCGCCATGGGACTGCGTTCGCGGGGCATGGTGCGTGATTCGGTGCAAATCCTCATCGACGGCGAGCGCGTTCCCGGCAATGCGCGCATGGCCCAGGCCATCGTCGGCCGCCTGCCTTCCACGGAACTGCAACGGGTCGAAATCGTGCGCGGCTCGTCGGCGGAATTCGGCGGCAGCGCGCCGCTGAGCGTGAACCTGGTGCTCAACAAGCCCTTGTCGCGGGAATCCACCGCCTTCAAGGCGGCCGGCGGCTGGCGCAACGGCAAGCCGCTGGTCCAGACCTCCTACACCAAGGGCGGCGGCGACCAGGCCTTCTCCTGGCTGCTGCCGGTGACGCTGAACCACCACGACATGCCGTCGGGGCGGCAGGCGAGCCGCAGCGACAGCACCGGAATCCGCCAGGAAGACGACGAACACGGCGACCGCAAGACCAACGAATTCGTGATGTCGCCGCGCCTGGCGTGGAAATCCGGCAGCGACAGCCTGTCCATCAACCCGGTGATCTTCCGCTCCTTCGGGCGCGGCGACAACGCCTTCGAACGCAGCGACCTCGCCACCCCGGCCAACAGCACCACGCGCAACGACAACGAGCGCAGCCGCAATGCCTTCAACCGCCTGCGCGCCGACGCCGAGATGCTGCGCGACGGCCGCAAGTATTCCGCGCGGCTGGCGTTCTCCGATGGCGCACGCTACGCCGATACGCAGCGCAACGCGCTCACCGCCGCCGGAGCGGCCACGCTCTCGAACGAACAGATGCGCCGCAAGGAGCGCGACCTGGGCGGCGCCGTCCGTCTCGACTGGAGCGCGGGGCAGCATGTGCTCGCCGCCAGCGTCGAGGAGAACGGACACCGCCGCGACGAGAGCCAGATCAACAGCGGCGCCGTGACGGCCGACGAAACGCACTCGGCCTGGGACAGGCAATGGAGCACCTGGGTGCAGGACGAGTGGAGTCCGGGCGCCGGGACGACCGTCACATCGGGTCTGCGCGGCGAAGTCCTCCGCTATGCCGTCGACGGCGCCGGCCAGAGCCACCGGCGCCTGCTGCCCTCGCTGGCCCTGCGCTGGGAACCGGTGCAGCGCTGGGTGCTGCGCACGTCCCTCGGCGCCGGCATCAAGCCGCCGCGCCTCGACGAACTCACCAACCAGCCGGTATTCAGCGTCAATGCCAACACGCCGCTGGAACCCGACCGGCGCGGCAATCCGAACCTGCGCCCCGAGCGCAGCGTGAATTTCGAGGCCGTGCTCGAACGCTACCTGCCGGACGAAGCCGGCGTCTTCGGCGCCAACGCCTATCTGCGGCAGACGGAGGAGTTCATCGAAAGGCGCGTCCAGCAGGAAGGCGCGCGCTGGGTGGACCGCCCCTACAACGAAGGCGCCGCCCGCCACTGGGGCGTGGAACTCGACGGCAAGCTGCGCGCCGACAGCCTCGGCTGGCGCGGCGCGACATTCCGTGCCCATCTGACCGTGCCGCGCAGCCGGGTGGAGGACCAGCGCTTGGGCATCAGCCGCGCCGCGCGCGATTCATCGCGCTACATCCTCAGCGCCGGCTTCGACCAGACCCTGGCCGACAAGAGCTTCGGCGTATCGATGCAGCACAACGGCCGCGTCCTCACCCAGGTGCCGGGCGAACAAGCCTATGAAACCCGGCGCCGCACCGTGTTCGATGCCTACGCGCTGCAGAAGCTGAGCCGCTCCCTGAACCTGCGTCTGTCCTTGCAGAACCTGCTGCGCGCCGACACCCGCCGCCAGCTCGATGCCTCCGCGCCCGGCGCAACCTGGTCGCTCGCCGCCACCGACAGGGGAACGCGCACCGTACTGCTGTCGCTGGAAGGAAAGTGGTGAGCCGCCGCCGTTGCGACGACGGAAGGGACTGCGGCACGATGTCGCATGCGGCGACATGCCGCATGAATCCGGTGGCGCAGGCCGTCAAAATTGCGGACGTAACTTCATCGGATGCAACCCGGAATTCATGACGACCACCGATTCCCTGCGCAGGGTTTCCGCCAACGCCCGGCGGCTGGCCGACGACCGCGCCTGCCCCGACGGAATACGCAAGATGGCCGGCGACGTTCTCGATCTGTCGCTGCTGATGACGACATGGCCGGTGCCCGCCGCCCTGAATCTCGGCGCCGACTTGCAGCGCCGGCTGTTCGGCTTGTGCAGCCGCTCCGGCATCGCCCTTTGCGACGCGCAGCACTGCCTGACGCCGGCGGGTGCCGCCGACAGCGCGGCGTGCGATGTGCTCGGTGCCGACCGGCAGTCGCCAAACGAGGAGTGAAATAGCGACGAGCGCTAAGGCACGACCGACATAGACGGCGACGATACTCACATCGTCGGCCATGACTTGCCACCCCGTGCGCGACATTTTGCCGCACCCGGGGGCTGCGCCTTTGAACGTACTATCCCGACCTCCTCAGGCGAGACCCCGCGACGGGACGGCGACACGCCCAGACCGGTCCGGGAGTCGGCCTTGCCTGACTCCGGCGTTTTTCCAAGGGATAGTGAAACCATGAAGACCGCAGTTACCTCCATCTCCGTTGCCTTCGCCATGCTGAACGGAGCAGCGGCAGCGGGCGAGGAAATTTCCGGCGCACAGGAACTCGGCGGCATCGTGGTCACGGCCAGCCGCAGCGCCGCGCGTCTCGACGAGATGCCGCTGCATACGACGGTCGTTTCGCGCGAGGATGTCGATAAATCGCCGGCGCAATCGCTGGATCAACTGCTGCGCAACGTGCCCGGCCTGAACTTCACCGGCATCCCGGCCGCCCAGTCCGATCCGACCGGCCATTCGACCAGGATGCGCGGCATGGGCACGGCCAAGGTCCTGGTCCTGCTCGACGGCGCCCCGATTCACGATCCCTTCTACCTGACCACGCAGTGGTTCAAGGTGCCGCTGTCCAACATCGAACGCGTCGAAGTGATCCGCGGCGGGAATTCCAGCCTGTGGGGCAACATGGCCGCTGCCGGCGTCGTGAACATCGTCTCCCGGCGCGCCGCAGACAATGCCGGCGAAGTGAGCTTGAGCGCAGGGCAACAGGGCGCCGCCAACTTCGCCGCGGGAAAGAACTTCGTCCTCTCCGATGCGCTGAGCTTCAACCTGACGGCCGACCAGTCCCGAACCGACGGCTACCAGACCACGCCCGCCGAGCATCTGTGGCGCTTCGCCGCCAAGCAGCCGGTGGGCAGCAAGAACACCAATCTCCAGCTCACCACCTACTTCAAGCCCACGGCCGACCTGAACGGCTACCTGCGCCTCGGCTACCACATCCAGGACCAGGACATCAGCTACCAGTTCGCCAACAATGTGCAGAAAAGCCCCGACATCGCCGCCGGCCTGACGCAGACGCTCGACAAGACCAGCAGCATTACGGCGAATGCCTGGGCGCAGTTCGTCAATTTCGAGAAGTACAACGGCGCCTCGTGCTACTGGCAGACAGCGGGGACCAAGTGCCCGACGTCGACCGCCGTCACGGCGGCCCAGGTCAACGGCAACATCGTCCAGTACTTCTCCCAGTACGGATCGCAACGCTACCGGGAGCAGGGCGGCTCGGTGGCCTACTCCAAGGCCATGGCCGGCCGCTGGAGCAACTTCCAGCTCGGCGTGGACTACCGGCGCCTGTCGGCGACGGACCTGGAGAATTTCTACCTGGCGCCGACGACGCTGGCCAACCTGCAAAACTTCAACGCCAGCACCTATGGCAAGGGCGAGCAAACCTTCACCGGACTCTTCGGCCAGACCAAGGTGTCGCCACTCGACGCGCTGGAACTCACGTTCAGCGGCCGCTTCGACCGTTGGAACATCCGCGACCGCGTCAATACACGCACCTCATCGACCGGCGTGACCACCGGCGGGGCGCTGCCCGATTCATCGACGAGCGCATTCAGTCCCAGCGTCGGCGCCCGCTACGAACTCAACGACCGGCTCTCGATCCGCGGCGCCGCCTACAAGGCCTTCCGCGCGCCGGGCTTCAACAACATTACGCGTACCTACGGCACCAGCAGCAGCACCACCATCGCGAATCCCGACCTCGAACCCGAAACCCTGAGGGGATGGGAACTCGGAGCGGATTTCAACAGCCGCAGGCTGTCCTTCGGGGCGACCTACTTCCTCTACAACATCAGCAAGATGATCGCCACCTACACGCAAGCCAACAACGCGAGCGCGCCGGCGCAAGTCCTCGCCATCTGCGGCGCCGGATTCGTGAATTGCGGATCGCCGGCATCGGTCAAGTACTACACCAACGACCAGGACGGCCAGTCGCACGGCGTGGAACTGGAAGGCAAATGGAAACCGCTGGACAGCCTGACGCTGGAGGCCACCTACACCCATACGGAAACCTACCTGACGCGCCGCGGCAGCATCGTCACCGACCCGCTCGGCGTGCAACTGGCCGGCACGCCGAAGGACGTCGCCACCCTGGGCGCGACCTGGAAGCCGGGCGACAAGCTGCGCACCCACGCCGAACTGCGCTACATCGGCTCCATGCCGATCGACACGACCTCGGTCGCCAACACCGTCTTCAGCCAGGGCGGCGTCACGGTATTCAACGCCAGCGTCAGCTACGCCTGGAACAAGACCACGGATGTCTTCGCCAGCGCGGTCAATCTGTTCGACAAGGAGTATTCGGAAAACAGCTACACCTATACCCAGGCCTACAACCGCACCCTGTCCATGCCGCGCACCGTCACGGCGGGCATCAAGCTGCGCTTCTGAGGAAGCCCCCTGAGCGGCGGCCGCTTGCTAGCATGCGGCGTCGACCACATCGGAGCAACCGCCTTGCGTCTTTCGCCGTTCCGCATCATCGCCTGCATCTCCGGCCTGTTCCTGCTGCCCCATGCGGGCGCCCAGGCGGCCGACGCCAAGGCGCCGCTGGCGACCAGCGTCGCCTTCGACGCGACCGGCCAGTTATGGCGCGCGAGGATGGCCGACGGCCATCTCGTCGTCGACGCGTCGGCCGACCGCGGCGCCCATTTCGGCCCGGCCACGCGCGTGACGTCCGCACCCGAGCCCGTCGGTGCCAGCGGCGAACTGCGCCCCGAGATCGCCGTCGCCGGCGACCGCGTCTATGTCGCCTGGACTTCCCCGCTGCCGACGCCCTACGCCGGCCACATCCGCTTCGCCCGCTCGCTCGACGGCGGCAGGAGTTTTGAGGCGCCGCTGACGGTCAACGACAACCGCGACGCCATCACGCACCGCTTCCAGAGCCTCCACGTCGCGCCGGACGGACGCATCACGCTGGTCTGGATCGACAAGCGCGAAGGCGAGGCCGCCAAGCGCGCCGGAAAAACCTATCGCGGCGCGGCGCTCTATTACGCCGTCTCCACGGACGGCGGCGCCAGCTTCCAGCCCAACGTCCGCCTCGCCGCCCACAGCTGCGAATGCTGCCGCATCGCGCTGGCGACGGACACGGACGGCCGCCCGGTGGCATTCTGGCGCCACGTCTTCGCCGACGGCACGCGCGACCATGCGCTCGCCCGCGTCGGTGCCCTCGCCGACGACGACCGATTGCCGCGGGCGACCGCCGAACGCTGGCAGGTCAATGCCTGCCCGCACCACGGGCCCGACCTCGCCATCGCCGACGACGGCACGCGCCACGGCGCCTGGTTCAACCAGTCCGGCGGCGAGCCCGCGCTTTTCTACGGCAGTTGGGACCGGGACGGCAAGGCCCTGACACCGGCGCTGCGCTTCGGCGAGCCGAACGCCGCCCATCCCGCGCTGCTGGCAATGGGGCCGCGCGTGCTGCTGGCCTGGAAGACCTTCGACGGCGACAAGACCGTGGTGCGCCTGATCGAATCCGTCGACGGCGGCCGCCGCTGGTCGCCGCCGCGCACTGCGGCAACCGCCGACGCTGCCTCCGACTATCCGCGCTTGCTTGCCCACGGCAAGAGCGCCTACCTGTCGTGGTCCGCCGCCGGGGAAGGCTATCGCCTGATTCCCCTGGACGCAGAAGTGGAGGATGCGCGATGAAGCGGGGCCTGTTGTCCTTCGTCGCGTTGCTGCTCCTGAATGCGCACGCCGTTGCCGCGGAACTCCGGCCGTTCGTCCGCGGCGACATGGCGCGCCTGCTGGCCGAACGTGACGGCCGACCGTTCGTCATGACGCTGTGGAGCGTCGATTGCCCCCACTGCAAGGGCACGCTGCGCCAGCTGTCGGTACTGGCACGCAAGGACGTCGATATCGTCGTGGTCAACACCGACAACATCGGCGAGCGCCAGACCATCGCCGCCATGCTGGCCGCGACAGGGATGGGCCGGCTCGACACCTGGGTCTTCGGCGACGAGGCCCCGGAACGCCTGCGCTTCGAAATCGACCGGCGCTGGGGCGGCGAGATGCCGCGCACCTACCTGTTCGATGCCGACCACAAGACGACGGCCGTCAGCGGCACGCTGAGCGCGCAGCTCCTGAAGCAGTGGCAGACCCGCAACCCCGTTGGCGGACAACAATCGCCGGGCCGCTAGCGTCCGCAGGCGAGCGTGTCTGGAATTTTGTGTAAATGAGCGATTGTGAGGGGTGTAATCAATCGGCTACTTCGTCCGATCACGATCAGTCTGTTTGTCGGCCGAAGCTGTCATTGACCTACCAAGAACTGTTCGGCAGGTTTACGTATTCAAGCCGACGATCTTTCCTGAGT